>CAZPSW010000282.1:0-1506 GCA_964589255.1 uncultured Dehalococcoidales bacterium | reverse complement strand
ACCAGCGAGATAATGCCCGGCGGGGTAGCCTCCGAGTGATAGCCGATGTCTTTTTTACCGTCCAGTAGGCCCAGCCTGACCAACGGTTCTGTGGTGCGGCCAATGCCGATCTGGATGGTGTCCCCGTCACGGATCAGCCCGGCCACGTGCGCCGCGATCTGCTTTAGATAAGGCGGGTCAGCCACCGGCACCCGGCCCGCCAGGGTACCGCTGCCGGGCTGGCTCCCGAGCGCCACGTGCGCCACCAGGTAGTCCAGTTCCGAGACGTGGATGAAATTGTCCCCGCCGGTGCGGATCAAATTTTCGTTGACTTCCGCGATCACCAGTTTGGCGGCCCGTATCTGCTGCCGCTTGTTCCACAGTGACTGGCCGAAGCTGCAATAACCCTCCGCGTCCGGCGGTGAGACCTCGGTGATGAGCACCTCGGCGGGCACCAGGTCAACCCCCGGCACCATGCCTATCACCAACGTATCCAGGCGCCGCGCCGCCACCGCGTCCTGGCAGACCGGCATCGGCATGATGATTCGGATATCGAAGGAATCCTCCCAGCCGGCGTCATACCAGCCGAAGTCATAGCCGGGGAAGGGGACGTATATCTTCAGACCCTGGTGCTGGAAGTCCCCCTTACGGGCCGCCAGCGCCAGCCCCACCGCGAAGGCCTCCCGCCCCATGGTGAAGACCACCGTATCGCCCGGCTTTACCAGCGCCGCCGCGTCCTCCGCGGATATGAATTTCTTCTGGTAGTCCTCTGCCATCTCGCCTGTCTCCCGGAGACGCCCCGGAATTATTACCCGTAACCAGTAGCTGCGCTAGCGCAGCAGCACCTGCCCCGGCCTTTCTGCGGTCAGTTCGCCCCGGTCCAGCACCACGCCGCCGTTGACCAGCACGTACTCCAGTCCCGGCGACTTTGCCGTGGGGTGGTAATAATCTGCGCCGCAGCGGAATTCCACCGCGTCGAAAACGGCGATGTCCGCCTTCATGCCCTCGCGCAGCACGCCACGGTCCTTCAGGCCCACCGCCTGTGCGGGGGAACTGGTCATCTTGCGGATCACTGTCTCAATCGGGACGCCACGGTCAATCGCTTTGCGGTAATAGAACGGGAAGGTGCCGTAGGCGGATGGCGAATAGAAGTAGTCCACCGGAGTCGCCATCACCGGGTAGTCTGATGACGGCATACCCAGCGGATGATCGGTCGCCTTGACTACGTTTTCTTCATTGGGGTGGCCCGCTGAAAACGGCCAGATAACCACCGTATCGGGGCTGTTGTTGATGATCGGGCTGATCTCGAAACCGATGTCGAAGAAGAGGTCACTGGGATCGACGCCCATGTCCTTGCCGATCACGCCCAGCGTCTTGCCCTCCGTCCTGGGGTCTCCCGTCTTGATCAAGATCGTCTTGTCGAGGTGCTCCGCGAACATACCGGCGAGGTATTGTTCCGCCCGTCCCACGTTCTGGATCACCAGTTCTTTGACGATAGCGCGGTACCCGGCATCCTGGCAGTTTTCG
>CAZPSW010000281.1:0-1511 GCA_964589255.1 uncultured Dehalococcoidales bacterium | reverse complement strand
GGAGGCCAGGAAACCGACCGCCCCGGCGACGTCCTCCGGGGTGCCCAGCATACCCATCGGGATGCCGCTCTTGAAGGCTTCGCGCTGCTGGTCACTGAGGTCATGCGCCAGGCCGGTGTCGATCAGCCCCGGCGCGATGGCGTTGACGGTGATGCCGCGGGAGGCCATCTCCTTGGCGATGGTGCGTGTGAAACCAATGATGCCCGCCTTGGCGGCGGCGTAATTCGCCTGACCGGGGTTACCCGCCAGACCGGATACGCTGGCGATGTTGATGATGCGCCCGAAGCGTTGTTTGGTCATGTCCCGGAGCACCGCACGGGTGCAGAGGAAGACGCTGCGCAGATCCACCGCGATGACCTTGTCCCAGTCCTCATCGCTCATGCGCATTAACAATCCGTCGCGGGCGATACCGGCATTATTCACCAGGATAGCCACCGGGCCCAGCGCCGCCCTGACCTCCTCGACCATGCACGTCACGTCCCCGCTGACGCTGACGTCGGCCACCAGGGACGCGCTACGTCGCCCCAGGGCCACCACTTCCGCGGCCACCGTGGCCGCTTCATCAGGCAACACGTCCGCCACCGCCACGTCGGCGCCGCGCCCCGCCAGTTTCAGGGCGATGGCGCGGCCAATGCCGCGTCCCGCGCCGGTGACTAGGGCGATCCTGCCTTCAAGCTCCATCAGTTACTCCTGCCACCAGTTGCGCAGCGTCACCCAGGTTCACCGTCACGGCGTCAGCATTGGTCTTCCTGACGAGACCGCTGAGCACTTTGCCCGGGCCGATCTCATAAAACCGCTCGACGCCCTGTGCCAGCATGTATTCCACGGTGGTCTGCCAGCGCACGCTGTTCCTGAGCTGGGCCAGCAATTCGTCTTTGATATCGGCGCCGCGCGTCAGGGGGGCACCAGTGGTATTGGCGATCACGGGGCAGTCAGGATCCTTGAAAGTGATAGCGTCGAGAACGGGGATCATGCCCTCCACCGCGGGCTGCATCAACTCTGAATGAAAGGCGCCGCTGACGGCCAGTGGTACCGCCCGTGCCACGCCAAAGTCCTTCGCCTTCTCCCCGGCTGCCGCGATGCGATCCCGGTGGCCGCTGATGACGATCTGGCCGGGGCAGTTGTAGTTGGCGACCTCGGCGCCGCTGGCTTCGGCCAGTGCATTGGCTTGAGCGGCGTCGGCGCCGAGCAGGGCCAACATCGCCCCCGGTTGCTGCAATGAGGCTTCGTGCATCAGGCGTCCGCGCGCACGTGCCAGGCGAATCACGTCGGCCACTTCGATAGCTCCGGCGGCGGCCAGTGCGCTATATTCACCCAGGGAGTGACCGGCCACCATCAGCGGCGGTGCCAGCCCCATATCCCTGGCCGCGGCCAGTAGTGCCAGGCTGACGGTGACGATGGCGGGCTGCACGTTAATGGTCTGGCGCAGTTCTTCTTCGGGGCCTTCAAAGCAGAGTCGCGATAGCGGGAAACCGACGGCGGCGTCCGCGGTCAGGAATAGATCGCGGCAG
>CAZPSW010000280.1:0-1514 GCA_964589255.1 uncultured Dehalococcoidales bacterium | reverse complement strand
TCCCTTGACGAGGTTTTTCGTGACCCACAGGTGAAGCACCGGGAGATGGTGCTCGCCATCGAGGACCCGGAGTTCGGCACGGTGCGTCAGGTAGGTATCGCCGCCAAGCTTGGTGACACCCCGGGGTCGGTACGCAGCCTGGCACCGACACTGGGCCAGCATAGCGCCACAGTCCTTGCCTGGCTGGGGTATAATAAGGCAGCCGCCGCCCGCCTTTACCGCGCCGGTACCGTCGGCTAATAATCGCCTGGGGGTAGGAATGACCGCCAAAGCATACGTGCTGATTGAAACTGCCGTCGGCAAGTCACGAGAGATCCAGCAGATTATCGCTGATGTCACCGGCGTCACCACGGCTGACCATGTCACCGGGCCCTATGACATCATCGCCACTGTTGAGGGTGCGGACCTCAAGGAAATTGGTGATGCCGTGACCGGGCGCATTCACCCCATCAAGGGTATCACCCGTACCGTCACCTGCCTCGCGATCTGATTCAGGCGGTATCACGCAGGCGTTTGCCACCGCCTGGAGGGCGGCTTCCGGTGTTGAAGCGCCACCGACGATGCCCAGCCGCCGCACGCCTTCACGGTACCAGGACGGTTCGATCTCAGCGGCGTCCGTGATCTGACGCGTGGTGGTGACGCGCCCGCAGAGCGTCGCCAGGTGCCTGGCGTTGGCGCTGTGTCTGTCCCCGACGACGAGCATTAGGTCAACCCTCCCGGCCAGTGCCAGCGCCGCCGCCTGTCTTTTTCGGATGTCGTGGCAGATGGTGTCGGCGCACCACAGTTCCGCGTCCTGCCCGAAGCCCTTGTCCACCAGCCTTTTGATGAAGCGGTTATAGTCCGGGGGTACCTGCGTCGTCTGTGACACCACCCCGATGCGTTTCGGCAAGGGGCGTAATTTATTCAGGAATTTTAGGTTCAGGGTGGCGCTGCCACGCCCCTCGGTCCAGCCCAGGATACCCTTGACCTCGGGGTGTTCCGCCTCGCCGTAGACCACCACGTGGAAGCCGGCGCGGGCCATTTTCCGGGCCTTTTTCTGGGCGCGCCGCACGAAGGGGCAGGTGGTGTCCACTATCTCCAGTCCTCGCGCCCGCAGCCGGCCCAGTGTCTCTTCACTGATGCCGTGGGCGCTGGTGATGACGGCCTTCCCCGTTACCTCGTCGGGTGTTTTTACGGCGCGAACGCCCAGGTCTGCCAGGCCCTCGATGACCCCCTGGTTGTGCACCACCGCGCCCAGTGTCTCGATGCCGTCTCTGGTTTCGGCCAACTCTCTGACGGTGGCCACCGCGCGCCTGGCGCCGAGGCAGAAGCCGTGGGGGCTGGCTATTTCAATCTCCACGCCAGGCATTATAGCGCGGGGCAGGCGCGGGGGGCAAAGCGGCGTTGGTGGTTGGTTTACATAATGGCGGTGGAACCGCCGGGAAAACGAATATTGATGGGGAAATCCCCATCCCCCTGACCCCCTTCCCCACAACAGGGGAAGGGGGATAAGTTTTAAGAGACTCCGTCTCTTT
>CAZPSW010000279.1:0-1550 GCA_964589255.1 uncultured Dehalococcoidales bacterium | reverse complement strand
CACCAGGGCCTGCAGGCGTTTTGCCAGCGGTACGCCGCGGGTATGCACTCCCACCAGTACAAAGCCCTCCGCGGTCTTGTTACGTTCCACGATCTCATGGGCGATGCGGGCCAGTGTGCGCCGCATGTCCTCAGCGTTGATGATGGTTTTATCGGCCATAAAAAACACCCCTTGCCGCGTTTGGCAAGAGGCATTAAAGCACAGGCCGCTGCTCTATCTTCCCTTGCCGACCTCTCTGGGCCCGCTTAAAGGTAACTGGTATGTTAGAGGGATTATAGCACAGGGATAGTGGTTCCACAAGAGGGGATTTCACGCCGCATTCCCGACGCCTTCACGCCATTTTGCGGCGCCCTACCTTACCGCGTCGGTCAGCGCCATTTCTGCCAGGCCAATCTCGGCGTCGCTGAGGTAACAGGCCGGGTCCGGCGCCCAGACGTCCCCGTACACTGCCTCGGCGCGCACCCTGAGACTGCAGTTGCAGAGTTGAAGATAATCACAAGCGGCGTAGCGCGGTCTCGCTGACGCCCAGGATGCGGCTGGCTTCGCTGATACTGACAAAAGAGCTATTATCCAATTTGCGCTTCACTCTCCGGCGCCGGTGGCGGCGCGGCAAAACCTGAACTCACTGGAAAATCTACCATTATCTACTAAATCCTACATAATACTATCACTATGTAGTGATAACCGTAATCGATCGAGTTACCTGTTATAGACGCGTAACTTTTACGTGTTGCCGCCGTAAAAGCGGGCCGTTTTCGCCACCGCGCTGCAACATACGGTGGTGATGCGGTAAAATAGAGGCGTGAGCACGGTAAACGGGGGCACCGGGAAAATGGTGGCGGTGGCGATGAGTGGCGGCGTTGATTCGTCGGTGACCGCGGCGCGGCTGAAACGGCGCGGAGATACCGTCATCGGCGTCACGATGCAAATCTGGCCCTGCGGCGACGACGACGACCTGCGGCGCAACGCCTGCTGTGGAGCCCCGGCGCTACAGCGCGCCAAAGCGGTGGCGGCGGCCCTGGAGATCCCGCATTACGTGTTCAATTACGAATCGGCTTTCGAAGAAACGGTGATCCACGATTTCTGCGCCGAATACGCCCGCGGGCGCACTCCGAACCCCTGCATCCGCTGCAACCAGTACCTGAAGTTTCGGCGCTTGCTGCACCGCGTGCGGGAGATGGGCGCGGAGCAACTGGCCACCGGCCATTACGCCCGCGTCACGCAAAGCGGTGGCGAGTACCGGTTGCTCAAGGCCACCGACGCCGCCAAGGACCAGTCCTATTTCCTTTATTCCCTGGGCCAGGCAGAACTGGCGCAACTCGTCTTTCCGGTCGGGGATTCCAGCAAGCCCGAGGTCCGCGCGGAAGCCGCCGATCTGGGATTACCCGTCGTCGACATCCCGGAGAGCCAGGACGTTTGTTTCGCGCCGGGCCGTGACTACCGGCCATTCCTGGCAGGGCGGGTGGCGCTTGAGCCGGGGGACATCGTGGACGCGGGCGGCAAGCACCTGGGACGACACGGCGGCCTGGCGCTCTACACGGTGGGACAGC
>CAZPSW010000278.1:0-1568 GCA_964589255.1 uncultured Dehalococcoidales bacterium | reverse complement strand
ATTTTCAGGGGGTCGATGATGGTCAGCTGCGTGCCGTCATAGATCTGCACCAGACAGAGCGTTTCCCCGTAGTGGTGACGGAACAGTTCCGCTTCCAGGTCCAGGGCGATGGTATCAGACTTCTTGAATTCAAAACCGTCGATATAGGCACGCATACTGCCTTCGTCCTCTAGGTAGTGATAGCTCATTGATACCTCGTCGCCGCCAGCCTCTGCTAATTATGCGATAATCCCCGGTCATGGTCAATCTGCGCTGCCGTGACCTGTCGTGGTGAAACAACGGCGTTACCGTCATAAATATGTAACCGGTTCGCGATACACTGTGACACACGGCCCACCGGCCGCTACCGGCTGGTAATGCGGGAAATTGCCCCTCGCACTCTAAGGCAGGCCAGGTGGATCACCATCGGGGGTTCCGTGATCATGCTGCTGGGGGTGGGCATTTTCTTTGTTAACCTGATCGCTGCCTTCGTCATACTGGGGCTGATGCTGGTCTAAGGCATCGTCACCCTGCGCTACGTGAATGGCGACTAGTCTACCGGGTGGCGCAGAGCGCGCGGTAGGGCAGTCTTTCCGCCGCCAGTAATTTCAAGAGCACGTCCCGGAAGAGATAGGGGTTGTCCCGGTTGTGGTAGCGCCATTCCAGTTCGCGGAGGTAGGCGTCCAGGTGGCGGGTACTGATCTTATGATAGGAACCAAAGATGGACCGCTTCAGCAGGCTCCAGGTCTGCGCCGCATGCGGCGTCATGTCCGCGCTGGCGAGCGGCTCGGGGGGCGCGGCGCGTCCCGCCGTGACGGCATGCGTCGCCGAAATATCGATGGCGGCCAGAGCCACGTCCGGCACGCTGATCTCCGGGATAAAATGGTGCAGCGGCTGACGCCCCGCGGTGGTCACCAGTTGCAGTACGGCGCGCCCGCCGGGGCGGATGGGGTAGACCACCACGCTTTGGGTGGTGTCACCGGGGCCGCCCGGAAGCGCGCTCAATCTCTGCAAATCAGAGGTGGCCACCGCCGCCCGGACGCGGTGGCAGAGGTACCAGGCCGTCTTATAGGAAACACCGATGGTGCGCCGCACCTGGTTCGCGGAAATCCCCTTGCCGGATTCCAGCATCAGGAAGACCGCCGCGAACCACTTCCAGAGCGGCAGGTGACTGTCATGGAAAATGGTGCCTGATGTTACCGAGAACTGGTAATCACAGGCGTGACAGTGGTATTGCCGGCGCCCCCGGATGGGGGACACCGCGTGCCCGTCACAACGGGGGCATATTGGTGCCTCCGGCCAGCGCAGGGTCTCGAGGTAACGGCGGCACTTGTCTTCGGAGTGGAAAGTTTCCGCCAGTACCGTCAGGTCAGGAATTTTTCTGGTTCTCACCTCCGGAGTTCTCCAGTGCATGAACGCCGACGCGGACCCGCTGACAAACCCACTGCTGAGGCCGTCGCCGGCCTGTTCTCCCGGAAGGCGGTCGCCCTGATGAAAGAGATGGCGCACCAGAAGGACTCCGTGATCCTCAAATTATTCCCCAAAAAGACCCCCCGCGATGACCCTGCCGACACCCCCGATGAAGATGC
>CAZPSW010000277.1:0-1569 GCA_964589255.1 uncultured Dehalococcoidales bacterium | reverse complement strand
CGGCCGGGCCGGTGAAGGGCCCATGTAATAGATCGTCTGGCCGCGCAGGTCAAAGCTCAGGGGTTCGGAATTCGCCATCGAGGCCACCATGCGTTTGTGCGCCGCGTCCCGCGCCACGTAGATCACTCCGCTCAGCAGCACGTTGTCACCGGCATGCAGCCCCCGTATCGCCTCATCGGTCAGCGGCAACTTGATTTTCTGGCTCATTTCTCCCCCTGAACGCTGTCTTGCGGTGGATCATGCCATCCCGCGGTGAAATCCGGATAGGGTATCTTGTCTTTGGACGCGGGTGTTCACAGCACCGTTGTCTGGTGGCGCGCGCTGTGGCATTGCAGGTTCAGTGCCACCGGCAGGCTGGCGAGATGACAGGGCAGCGTCAGCACGTGTACCGCCAGTGCGGTGACCGTGCCGCCGTAACCCATCGGCCCGATGCCGAGCCGGTTGATACGGTCCAGTAATTCCGCTTCCAGGGCGGCGTTTTCCGGGTCCGGGTTTTCACTCCAGATCTCCCGTAACAGCGCTTTTTTGGCCAGCAGCAGCGTTGTTTCCGCGGTACCGCCGATGCCCACCCCGACGATCACCGGCGGGCAGGGGTTGGAGCCTGCCTCGTCGACGCCCCGCACCACGAAATCGATGATGCCTTGCCGCCCCTGGGACGGGGAGAGCATCGTCAGGCGGGACATGTTCTCCGCGCCGCCGCCCTTGGGCAGCACCGCGATCTCCAGTTTGTCCCCGGGTATGATCTCAAGGTGGATCATGGCCGGGGTGTTGTCCCCGGTATTGACTCTGGCGGAATACGGCTCCGCCACCATGGACTTGCGCAGGTAGCCGTCAACGTAGGCGCGTTGCACGCCCTCGTTGACCGCCTCGCTGAGGTCACCCCCCGCCAGGTGCAGGTCCTGGTCCAGCTTCAGGAAAACCACCCCGCAACCGGTATCCTGGCAGAGCGGCACCGTCTCACCGGCGCTGATATCGGCGTTCTCCAGGATGCGTGCCAGCACCTCGCGTCCGGCCTCGGAGGCTTCGGTTTCCAGCGCTCCCTTCAGGGACGCGGTAACGTCTCGCGGCAGGTGCATATTGGCCCCGGCGAACATTTTCGCCACCGCCTCGGTGACAGCAGTAACCTGGATTTCACGCATCGCGGCCCCTGTCTGAAGCGCGCCTTCACCGCCCGCATTATGGCCCTGGCGCTGGTCTCCGTGGTGCTGGAATTATACACCTTCCGGGTGTATTTGTAATGCCTCGGTGCTCACCTCCCCTTTAACTTGAACACCTGAAGTGGTATCCTTTTGGGGGCGATGCTGCGCCCGGGGATACCATGATGACGGAAAGAATTCAAATCGGGGACAAATACGTGGGCCGTGGTGAGCCGGTCTTTGTCATCGCCGAGGTCGGTTCCAACCACAACCGTGACCTGGAACAGGCGAAGCGGTTGACCGAGGTGGCCGCGGACGCGGGCGTCGACGCCGTCAAGTTCCAGTTGTTCCGCGCTGGCGCGCTCTATGCCGAGGCGGACCCCATGTTCGCGGTGATGAGCGCCAACGAATTGCCGCGGGAGTGGGTCAATGA
>CAZPSW010000276.1:0-1619 GCA_964589255.1 uncultured Dehalococcoidales bacterium | reverse complement strand
GTGCGTCGGCAGGGTGCCGCCGGGCAGGCTGCCGCCACCGACCATACTCTCTCCCGGCGTCACCTCGGCACGCCCGCCGAGCGCCTGCGCCCAGAGGCTGGCGCGGTACGCGATATCATCCGCGGTGGCGTTGATCATGCGCCAGACGGGTACCTTCTCCGTGGCCTCCCCCCGGAGGTAATGGACCAGCGTAGCGGAGAGTCCCGCCAGGCTCGCTTTATCGATTCTCACGGCACGCGCCAGCGGGTGCTTTTTCAATTTGTCGAGGTATTCCCGCCACCCCACCACGATGCCCGCCTGCGGCCCGCCGACCAGTTTGTCCCCGGAGAAAAATGCCAGCCCGACGCCAGCGGCCACGCTCTGTGGTACCGTCGGTTCCGCCGCCAGCCCGTATGCGGTGGTGTCCAGCAGGCAGCCGCTGCCCAGGTCATCGAGCACCGGTATTTCGCGCGCCTGTCCCAGCGAAACCAGGTCACCCAACGCGACCTCACTGGTGAAACCAACGACCAGAAAATTACTGGTATGCACCCGTAATAATGCCGCGGTACGCTCAGTGATGGCCGCCTCGTAGTCCCGGGCATAAGTGCAGTTGGTGGTGCCCACCTCCACCAGTTTGGCGCCGCTCTGGCGCATCACGTCCGGCACGCGGAAGCCACCGCCAATCTCCACCGCCTGCCCCCGGGAGACGATCACTTCGCGGCGTTTCGCCAGCGCGGAAAGCCCGAGCAGTACGGCCGCGGCATTATTGTTTACCACCATCGCCGCCTCGGCGCCGGTGAGTTCGCGCAGCAGGCCCTCGACGTGTGCCTGGCGGGAGCCGCGGGCCCCCGTCTCCAGATCCAGTTCCAGGTCAGCGTAGCCCACCGAGGCGGCGGCCATGGCCTGCAGCGCCTCCCGGCTCAGCGGGGCGCGACCCAGGTTGGTGTGCAGGATGACGCCGCTGGCATTGAGCACCGGGTGCGGACCCGGTGTGCCCAGTTCTTCGGCCCGGGCCACCACCGCGGTCACCACCGTGTCCAGTTTGGGGGTGGGCTTGCCGGCGCTAGCGGCCTGGCGCGCGCTGGCCAGCTGCTGGCGTATCAGGCTTACCACCAGGTCATGCGGGTAGGCCTCCGCCAGGCTCACCACGCGCGGCTGGCCCAGTACTTTGTCCACGCTGGGGAGTGCCCTGAATTTACTCTCCGCCATATCAGGGCTATTCTAGCACAGGGCGCTGTGCCTGCCCAGCCACGGATCAATAGGTGGGAGCCGGCCAGCGCCGGTGTCTGGTGACCCTATCCCCTTAATCCCCTTCCCCAATGATTCCGGGTGGGGAAGGGGAGGTTCTTTTTTGTAAGGGGCTTCGCCCTTGAACTCCATTTGGTTGAGGAACGGGAATAGTTTTTTAAGAGACTTTGTCTCTGGTACTCTTTTCGGTTGGGGAAGGGGAAATGAATATAATGAGAAGGTGGACACAATACCACCTATTACATTGAGCCTGGAGAAGATGCTCTGCTGATGGTTTCCTACCTGGACCGAGTGTAGCGACTCTTCACCAGCACGTTATTGAAAATTTCTGTTCCCTGGTGATTAAATTTGCGTTGCTCTGTGAGCTTGCCAAACAGGGGGATGCCATCTCC
>CAZPSW010000275.1:0-1635 GCA_964589255.1 uncultured Dehalococcoidales bacterium | reverse complement strand
GTGTGGAACTTGTTGCCATGGGCGATCAATTCCTCGCGCAGCAGCTTGGCGTTAATGACGTTACCGTTATGCGCCACCGCGATGGCGTCGCGCCCCTGGCCGACAATAACCGGCTGCACGTTGTGCACGCGGGAAGAACCGGTGGTGGAGTAGCGGGTGTGGCCGATGGCGAGATGACCGTGGAGCCTGGACAGGGCCTCTTCGCTGAAGACCTGGGAGACCAGGCCCTCGTCCGCGTAAAGTTTCAGTGAGTCACCGTCAGCGGTGGCGATGCCGGCGCTTTCCTGCCCCCGATGCTGCAAGGCGAACAACCCGAAGAATGTTAATCGGGCCACATCCTCACCGGGCGCGTAGATACCAATGACGCCGCAGGCCTCTCGCAAACATGCCCCCTACTGTAGATTATAGCGAATGCCGCGGAATTGAGTCAACGCATGGCTTCGCCGAACCATGCCATCACCCGCCGCATCGCCGGCCCGTGGTGGCGCAGGCGGTGACCGGCGCCGGGAACTATCTCCAGCGTCTTGGGTTCTTCCGCGGCGGCGTAGAGCCGGTAGGCGTCCTCGGGAGGTACCGTTTCATCGGCGTCACCATGGACAATCAATAGGGGCCGTGGTGCCAGGTGCGCCACCCGGACCTCCGGCCTGACCCTGGTGAAGGCCCGCCGCCAAGCGTCAGCACCCGGGGGAAAGCCCGCGTCCCTGATGATCTTAACCTTTCGGAAATAGTCCAGCATCCCCGCCAGGTCACTGGTTTCCCCAATCATGTCGAGATCAGCCGGGCAGGCGCAGGCGGCCAGGGCCCTGATACCGGTGTCTGCCGCGCCGACGCAGACAGCCACCGCGGCGCCGCCGGAAAAACCGAGCAGCCCCAGCCGGGAATTATCGACATTCGACTGCGCCCGCGCGTATGCGATCACGGCGCGCAAGTCCGCCTGCCAGCCCTCAATATCGAAATTGCCGCCGGAGAGGCCACAGCCCCGGAAGTTGAAGACCACCGCTCCGAGGCCCGTCTGTGCCATCACGGCGCCGAATTCGGCGTAACCCTGGTCATTCACGTCCTTAATCACGGCGGGGATGCCGTGGGCGATGATGACGGTGGGGTAAGGTGGTGTCAGGTCAGGTTCGATGATGCTGCCGCGGATGGTCACGGCGTCAACGCTGAGGTTGAAATCCAAGGGTCCGGTGGGTCCTTTCTTCAGGGTTTTTGGTAACGGGGGCATTATAGCACGGGGGGTATTTCTTGATGTTGGTTTTTGGGGTGCCCCATCCCTTTAATCCCCTTCCCCTGATTGGGGGAAGGGGAAATAATATATAAGAGACTTCGTCTCTTTAACTCGTTGTGGATTAGGAGAGATAAACCCGGCGACGCGTCTGGGATTAGTCAATTTGTATAGCGGCGGAACCGCCGCAGTATACCAGCAAAGAAAGCTATTACTGGGGCCGTTATCCCTTTTGCGGCTCAATGATGACCTTGATCGAGTCCTTACCCTCAGCCACCAGGCGGAAGCCCTCGGCGACATCACCAAGACCCAGCCGGTGCGTCACCATCGGCGCGAGGTCAAGCGCCCCGCTGGCGATCAGATCAAGCGCCGCCTGGTAGTCCGCGGGGGCCCCGGCATAAGACGTTGTCAGC
>CAZPSW010000274.1:0-1639 GCA_964589255.1 uncultured Dehalococcoidales bacterium | reverse complement strand
CTCACACCTGACCGCCATCGCCCACGACCGGGGGCGGGACCTCACCAGCGGCGCCGACCTCACCTTCGGCAAGATACCGGAGGTGATGCTGCGCATCCTGGAAGCCGGGGGCATGATACCCTACATCAAGGAACACGGAGATCTGGAGCTTTAGATGTCTTACGCAGTGACACTGATTCCCGGTGACGGCACCGGCCCCGAACTGACCGAGGCCACGCGGCGCGTGCTGGAGGCCACCGGCGCCGGCTTTGACTGGGAGGTGGTACACGCCGGTGCCGACGTGATGGAGGAGTACGGCACGCCGTTACCGGAGCACGTACTGGCCTCGATCCGTAAAAACCGGGTGGCCCTGAAGGGCCCCATCACCACTCCCATCGGTACCGGCTTTCGCAGTGTCAACGTGGCGTTAAGGCAGGAGCTGGCGCTCTATTGCTGCCTGCGCCCCTGCAAGACTTACCCCGGCGTGCCATCGCGCTACCGGGGCGTTGACCTGGTGGTGGTGCGTGAAAATACCGAGGACCTTTACGCCGGTATCGAATTCCAGAAGGATAGTGCCGAAGCCGAGGACTTCTACCATTTCGTCACCGCACGGCGTGGCAACGTGCTGCGGCCGGATTCCGGTTACTCCATCAAACCCATTTCCGAATCCGGCACGCGGCGCATCGTGAAATTCGCCTTTGAGCACGCGCGGGCGCAGAACCGCCGCAAAGTCACCGCGGTAACCAAGGCCAACATCATGAAATACACCGACGGCCTCTTCCTGGCGGTGGCCCGCGAGGTCGCCAAAGATTATCACGAGATCGATTTCGAAGAAAGGCTGATCGATAACCTCTGTATGCAATTGGTGCGCGACCCACTGCAATTCGACGTGATGGTGATGCCGAACCTTTACGGGGACATCGTCTCTGACATCTGCGCCGGTCTGGTGGGGGGGCTGGGCATGGCCCCCGGCGGCAATATCGGTGACCAGGTGGCGCTCTTTGAACCCACCCACGGCAGCGCCCCGAAGTACACCGGCATGAACAAGGTGAATCCGCTGGCGATGATACTCTCCGGGGTGATGCTGCTCACTTACCTCGGCGAGGATGAAAGAGCGGCGCGTCTGGAAAAGGCGGTAGCGGCGGTGGTGGCCGCGGGCAAAGAAGTGACCTATGACCTGGTGTCTGAGGCACCGGAACGCGCCGTCGGCACGTCACAGGTGGCGGACGCGGTGATCCGCGCCTTGGGCGCTTAACGGAGGGGTGATGGCCGAGGACTGCATTTTCTGTCAAATCGTGGCCGGGAAAGTCCCCGCCGATGTCATCTACCGGGACGATGAAATACTCGCCTTCCATGACATCAGCCCGATGGCCCCGGTGCACGTGCTGGTGATTCCGCGCCGCCACATTGGGGCGCTCAGCGATACCACCGAGGCCGACACGCCAATGCTGGGGCGCCTGGTCAATGTCACCAATCACGTCGCGCGCGACGAAGGCATCAGTGGCCGCGGCTACCGCGTGGCGATCAATTCCGGCGTGGAGGGTGGTCAGACGGTTGACCACCTGCACCTGCACCTGCTCGGCGGGCGCCAGTTGGACGGCCAGCTAGGCTAGTCCGCGGTGATGCCGCCCAGGTATTGCAGCAGCGCGGCCACGCTCTT
>CAZPSW010000273.1:300-1648 GCA_964589255.1 uncultured Dehalococcoidales bacterium | reverse complement strand
CCCTTTCGGGCAGACCGGCCGCTACCGGGACTATAATGCTTACTATACCAATACCTACCACGGCGGCGGGGAGGGCTTCACTATTCCCGGCGGCTCGGGCTGGCTGCTCTATCCGGAGCGGGAGCCGATCCGCATTGGCGGCTACGTCGGGGAGTACGATACCGCGGTCAGCGCCGCCATCGCCACGCTGGCGGCGCTCTACGGACGGGAGATGGGCGGCACCGGGCAGTACATCGACGTTTCCCAGCAAGAGGCGTTGCTGAATCTGGTGCGCCCCGAACTGGGCAGGTGGAATACCGGCTGGATGGAAAACCGGGCCACCAGGTCTCTGGCGCTTGGCGGCATGATGCAGTGCGGCGACGGCTTCGTGCTGGTGATGCCGCTGGAGAAGCACATGTGGGATGGGCTGATGCGCGCCATGGGCAACCCGGAGTGGGCCGCCGAGCCGAGATACCAGTGGGAAACGGTGGCCAAGGTGATCGACGGCCGGAAACAGGCCCCCCTTGAGGACAGGGCGGCGGTGAACGGTTTCCTCGAGGCCTGGATGATGACCCACACCGGGGAGGAGATATACTACCTCTGCCAGGCCGAAGGCTGTGCCGCGGGCAGGGTCAACAGCATTGGCGATCTGTTAAGTTCAAAGCAGCTCAAGGAACGTGATTTCTTCGTTGAGCTGGACCATGCGGCGGCGGGCAGGGTCAAATTCCCTGGCGCGCCCTACAAGTTTTCGGAAACCCCGGTGGCGGTGGCGCGTGCCGCGCCGCAGCTCGGGGCGCAGAACGAGGAAATACTCGGCGGCCGCCTGGGATTCAGCGCGGCGGAGCTGGCAACCCTGCGCCAAAACGGCGTTATTTAACGTGTAATGGAGGGGAAACGAAGGTGAACCGGCTACCTTTGGACGGCGTCAGGATCGTTGATTTTTCCAGGGTCTTCGCGATGCCCCTGGCGACGATGCTGCTTTCCACGCTGGGGGCGGAGATCGTGCTGATCGAGTCACGCAAGAAGATCAGCCACACCCGGGTGCGCAATGCCGAGGGATTCAGCGAGATCAATTTCAACAAGCTCAGCGTGACGCTGGACCTGAGCCGCCCGGAAGGCGTCGACCTGGCAAAAAGATTGGTCGCCACCGCCGACGCGGTGACGGAAAACTTCAGCCCCGGCGTGATGCAGCGGCTGGGCCTGGGTTACGCCGCGCTCCGGGAAATCAAGCCGGACATCGTGATGGTGGCCTGCTCCGGTTTCGGGGCCACCGGTCCGGAGAAGGGTTTTAGGGCTTTCGCCTCGGTCTTCGCAGCGATGGCCGGGTTCAGTTACATCAGCGGTTACGCGGACGGCATCCCGACGGAGT
>CAZPSW010000273.1:0-290 GCA_964589255.1 uncultured Dehalococcoidales bacterium | reverse complement strand
CCGCGGTTCGGCCGATTTCCGGGCGGGGCAGTTCTGCGCGGTGGCGCTGCTCGGCGCCCTTTTCCACCGCCGGAAGACGGGGCGCGGGCAGTACGTCGACGTTTCTTGCACCGAGGCGCTGGCCTGTCTCATCGGGGACGTCATCGCCGGTTATGCCATCAGCCACCGGGAACCGCGGCGCCAGGGCAACCGTGA
The DNA here is from genome assembly GCA_964589255.1 of uncultured Dehalococcoidales bacterium. GTDB lineage: Bacteria > Chloroflexota > Dehalococcoidia > Dehalococcoidales > SURF-40 > CAZPSW01. The sequence goes on along the minus strand of CAZPSW010000273.1, from coordinate 95 downwards.
CGATTTCATGGCTCCCTGCGGCTGCTACCGCTGTCGCGGCGAGAATGCCTGGGTCAGCATCACCGTGGCCAACGACACGGAATGGTCGGCATTGT
>CAZPSW010000272.1:0-1656 GCA_964589255.1 uncultured Dehalococcoidales bacterium | reverse complement strand
CAGATCCAACCAGCGGCATGCAGCGTCGCCCTTGGCGAAGAACCAGGCCAGCGCCATCTCCGCGCCGGGGCCGTAATGCCAGCCCAACAGCCCGAAGAGCGCGGCGGTGACTGCCTCCACCAGCGGCACGCGCTTTGGCACCGGCGCCCAGCAGTCCCGACAGCGGCCGCGCAGCCGGAAATAGCTGATAACGGGAATCATGTCCCGGCGCGAAAGGCGGCGTTCGCAGCGGTCACAGTGGGAGGGTGGACGCAGTAGGGATTCGTGACGCGGTAGACGGTCTATGCAGACGTTGAGAAAACTGCCCACCGCCAGGCCGAGGAGAGTATAGAGCGCGATCAACACCGGCGGCCTAACGCTCTAACGCGATGCCGAAGGGATTCCGCAGGTCCTCCGTGTAGCTGGCCCCGGTGAAGTTTACGCATCACGGTTCGCATCCTCAACCCCCTGTGCCAGTTTGCCTTTGTGCTACCTGAATTACGCTCCGCTGTAAAGAAATATGTGGGTCACCCGGTTCTTCCCCTACGAGCGAACGACGCCCCGGGTTGTTCGGTGATTACACGCGGCGGCGCACCAGCACCACGATTGCCACCAGAACCGCCGCGCAGGCGCCCACGATGACACCCACGAGCCACCACCAGTCCTGCGGCGGAGGTAATACCGGCAACGTCGTGGGGGGCGGTGTCGGCGGCGGTTCCGGTGTCGTGTCTTTATCCGGGGTCACCTCAGGTGCGGTGTCCGGGCCGGTTTTCGGGTCGTCATCCGGTGCCGACGCGGGTGCGGGTTCCGGCTTTGGCGCGGGTGCGGGCGCGGGTGCAGGTGTTGGTGCCGGTTTGAGCTTCACCGCGAATGATGCTTCCGATCCGCCGATCGCCACTTCGTGAATGCCGGGAATGAGACGGCTCACGGTAAAGGTGGACGTGGCCGTGGCGCCGCCCTCGACGGTCACCATCCGGGTGGACACGACGCCACCGTTGACCGCGAGTTCCAGGGTGTAATTTCCGGATGCCTCACCGGCGTTGGTCAGTGTTAGCGTTATCACCACGTCTTCGCCGGGGGCCACCTCCGCCGGTTTGACGCTGATGTTGCCTGGCTGGATGTCCGCCGGAATCGCCGGAGCCACCACCGCGAACTTGCTGAAGTGCCCTGCCAGACCGGAGGCTGTTTTCTTTTCCAGGTCAATGGCGCCCTCCGGGAGGGTATCGTATTTGCCGGTCTCCTCGTTCCAAATCCCGAGCGTCAGGTTCTTCTCGGAGCGGCTGGCGGGTACTTTGGCCGGATCGTAAGGCAGCGTAATGCGCGCCGGCGGTTCCAGAGTGGTACCGGCCGGGCCCAACTCGTATACCTTGCTCACGGTCGCCTGGTTTTCCGGAACCGGATCCGCGACGGTGCTTTCCTCGAAGGTAAGGGCGACCGGTGGCTTGTTATCTGAAGTCAGTACCACCGTACGCGCCGGTAACACCAGGGTCGCTTTCCCGTCCACGGACTTGGCGATGATTTCTTCGGAGGTATACCCTTTGTCGGTGATCTTCCCCTTGAGTTCGGTCGCTCCCGGCGGTATCACCGGTGCAGGGGCCGGTGCACCACCACCACCACCACCACCACTGGTACCGCCGCCACTGGTACCGCCGCCACTGGTACCGCCGCCACTGGTAC
>CAZPSW010000271.1:1418-1657 GCA_964589255.1 uncultured Dehalococcoidales bacterium | reverse complement strand
TCTCCAACCAGCCGCGCACCCGGCTGCACGGCCAGCTCGATTCCGGCGCCTACAGTAAAGGCTCCAAGCTGGACGGGCGCGAGCCGGTGTGGATCAACCCCGCGGACGCCACGCCGCGCGGCCTGAAGGGCGGTGAAATCGTGCGTGTGTTCAATGGCCGCGGCGCCTGTCTTGCCGGTGTGGTGGTGACCGATCAGGTCCGCTCCGGCGTGGTGCAGCTCGCCACCGGCGCATGGTAC
>CAZPSW010000271.1:0-1408 GCA_964589255.1 uncultured Dehalococcoidales bacterium | reverse complement strand
CAACATGCTGACCATCGACAAGGGCACGTCGAAACTCGCCCAGGGGCCGGTGTCCCAGACCGCGCTGGTCGAGATCGAGCGCTACACCGGCGCGTTGCCGGAAATCACCGTCCACCGCCAGCCGGAAACGGTGTAGGGAAGTTCAGAAAAGCGCCCTCACCCCGGCCCTCTCCCGTAAACGGGAGAGGGCTTGGGGACGCCGGTTTCCTGCATAGCAAAACGGCGGCCCGAAAAGCCGCCGCTTCATAATGTCCCGCCTCAAGGCGTGTCAGGCAGCGTGTTTCCGGCGTCGCCTGATGAAGCCAAGGATTGCCAGAGCCCGCGGCGCGTAATCGCTGTGGGAGGGTGTCCCCTAAACCTTCACGCCGTGCTTTTCGAGAAACGAGAACATGATGCGGCGGCATTCCTCGGGCTGCTGGATTTGCAGCAGGTGGCCGGCGCCGGCGACTGAATCGTAGTCGTAGCCGAAATCCTCCGCCAGCGCGCGGTTGGCGAAGGCGGGGCCGGGGGCGCCTCTCATTTCCGGGTCGGCGCCGATCAGCTTGACCGGGCCGCCGAAATCCTTGCAGTCGGGCCACAGATCGAGCGTCATGGCGGCGAGGTAGACCGATGCCTCCAACTCGCGCTTACAGGCCAGCACCCAGTCGCCGCTGCCGTCCTCCTGATGCAGCACGGCGCGCGCCATGATGTCATGGGTGTTTTCCACCCAGTTGGCATACGCCCGGGTTTCGGCATATTGCCGCGCCAGTTCCGAAGGGTCCCTGAACCGGTTCGGGCGTTCCATCGCCCAGTCGGCGAGGCGGTGTTCGAACACGTCCATGCGGTCATATTCGCGGTGTCCCTTCGGCGGCACGTTGGGCGGGTCGAACAGCAACAGCCCATCCCAGCGCCAGCCGATCTCGATGGCGTGTTTCATCGCCGCGCGCGCCGACATGGAATGGAACACGCCGATGGTGGTCTTTGCGCCGAACTTCCCGGTGATCTGCTGGTAGATGTTCTCCACGTCGCGCGACATCTGGGCGTAGTTGTGGTTTTCGTCCGGCGAGGCTGCGTTCCAGCCGTGATTGCGGAAATCGAGCACGAACAGGTCGAACTGCTGTGTCAGTTGGCCCCAGAACGACACATAGCCGTCGGCGGCGAAGCCGTTGCCGTTGGCGAGGCAGATGCGCGCACCGTCCGGGTTGCCGTGGCGGCGGACACGGATGACCGCGCCGTCGTCCATCTCCAGATCGATAATTTCATTGGGCTCGGGAACAACCAGAGGCATGACAACTCCTGCAACGATGTGACGGGCGCTGTTTTAGCCTACAGGTGGGACAGAAGGAAGGGCAGGGTGGCTGCGGGGCTGGAGTCTTTCCGACTTACGTCGAATCGAACCGGCCCGCTCCCCCACCCGGCCACCCATGGG
>CAZPSW010000270.1:0-1685 GCA_964589255.1 uncultured Dehalococcoidales bacterium | reverse complement strand
CACGATAATCACAGAAACGCTGGCACGCTGCCACTTACTGCTCTAATTCTTAACTTTGGCTGGAAACCCTGCAGTAGACAGCTACTCTCATTCCAATGTCCCCAGTGTTACGTGGATTCTGAATGGAATGGTGTGTAAGTTGTGGCAGGACACTGAAGAGACTTCGTCTCTTTGACTCTTTTTTGGGATTGTAGGGTGAAACCCTACCTTAAATGAGCGGGCGGGTGGGAACAAAAAGGGTTTCACCCGGTGTTCCTTGGTCAAGGAAGGGGCCATTCTTTATTGTCAGGGACTGCGCCCCTTGAACCAAAGCCCCGTCCTCCCGTAAACTATGCGCATGGATATCATTCAGGCCATCAACACCCGCCGCAGCATCCGCGGCTACCGGCCGGACCCGGTGCCACGCGAAACGATTCGGGACATCCTGGCGCTGGCGACGCGCGCCCCCAGCGGCAAGAACGCGCAACCGTGGGAGTTCGCCGTGCTGGGGAGTGAAGTGCTGCGCCAAATAGCCGCCGAAAACGCCGCCAACATGGTCCGGGGCGTACCGGAATACGCCGACGTGAGGATGACATACCCCCAGGGTATTTACCTCGAGCGCGGCGTGGAGATCGCCAAAAAACTGCTCCAGGCGATGCAGATACCACGTGAGGACAGGGAAAAACGCTCCCTCTGGTGGCAGCGTGGCTTCCGCTACTTTGACGCCCCGGTGGCGATCCTCATCCTGACCGACCGCAGCATGGACCTGGCCCAGGCGCAGTATGACACCGGCCTGCTCTCCCAGACACTCTGCCTGGCGGCGTTGGCCCACGGCCTGAGCACCTGCATCGTACGCCAGGGGGTGCTCTACCCGGACGTGATACGCGCCCACACCACCATCCCGGACGATAAGTTGATCACGGTGGCCATCTCCCTGGGCTACGCGGACCCGGGTTTCGCCGCCAACGCGGTGGTCAGTCACCGCGTGCCCGCCGAGGAGCTGACGGACTGGTACGGCTTCCCCGAGGAGTCAGACGAGGTGGCGCCATGAAACGTGAGACGGTGGCCATCCTGGCCTGCCCGGTCTGCAAAGGGGAGCTCGATCTGGCCGTCACCGCGGAGGTTGCCGGGGAGGTCACGAGCGGACAGCTGCACTGTGCGACCTGCCGGGTGGATTACCCCATTAAGGACGGCATTCCCAACCTGATACCCCCGGAGACGGCTAGTCCGGGGAGTAGCTGACGCGACTGGTCGGGGATTCCCAAACCTCCACCTGCTCCAGGGCCACGCCGGGCTCCGTGATACGCGTCGCCAACTCCTCATAGACGGTGCGCGCCAGGTTCTCCGCCGAGGCATTGATCTCCGTGAACGGCGGCACTTCATTGAGGCAGGTGTGGTCGTAACGAGCGAGCAATTCCCGCAGGTGTCCCTTGAGCACCGTGAAATCATAGGCCAGGTCAATCTCGTTCAGCCCCGCGGCCCGTAGCGTCACGCGGACGCGGTAACGGTGCCCGTGCAGCGCCTCGCAGCGCCCCTGGTAGCCCCGCAGGTAATGGGCAGCATCAAAATCTTCTTCGACCGATACGCGGTACATCGTCCTCCTCATCCCGCCAGGGGTGTACCCCCTGGTCCGCAGTGACGGCAACACTAAGTTCCAGCGCCGTCTTCCCCAGCACCGGGTGCACCACTCCGGGCGCGATCTCCGC
>CAZPSW010000269.1:0-1703 GCA_964589255.1 uncultured Dehalococcoidales bacterium | reverse complement strand
ATCCAGACGCCGTTATCGATGATGCGCACCCCGTCGAGCAGGCCCGGCAGGGTCTGTGCTAACGCCATCTCTCACCCTTTCCGAAATTAATCAAGTTCAACAACCGGTGCGCGGCACCCGGTCCAGGCTCCGTGATGGCAGGCACACGGTGACCCGGCCCGGCGCGGTGACCTCCCCGCGCTGGTTCTCCGCCCGTATCTCAATGTCCACCAGGTGTTCGCCGTTCTCTTCGTACTTCTTGATCACGTTACCCTGACACCAGGTGGTGTCCCCGAGCAGGTTGAAGCGGCGCAGCTCGCCGTAAAACCGTTTCAGGAAGCCGTCATCGCCCATCCAGTTGGTGACCACGTGGAAGAGCCATGACAGCCGCTGGTGTCCGTAATCGTAAGCCGCGGGGATCGCGATCTCGTCGCTCATGGCCGAGGACACGTGCACCCTCTCCGGCGTATCGACAACCCCGGTGACCGGGTCCTTGTAGGCCCAGGCCGGGTGCCGCCGCTTGTAGGCCAGCCCGAATTTATGCGCCCCGCCGCGCCCGGTGGTGGCGGCGCCGTGACAGCCGGCGGAAAAACCCTGGATATCGGTGTGATTCAGCGGCCCCTTGACCACCGGGACCAGCGCGTCACCCACTGCCACGTCCTCCCAGTAACGCGGGGCGTTGCCGCGTATCTCTTCGGCGTCATAGGCGTCCTCGATCGCCTGAAGCTCATCGGGGGTATACTCGTATTTCTTGATCTGCTGGTACTTGCCCTTCTCCTTGGCGGCCTTTCTCTCCGCCCTGACGGACCAGCCCAGCGCCCGGGCCACCAGTTCCCCGTGCTGGTTCCAGAAGAACCCTTCGCGGTAGGGGATGGCGGTGCGCCCGGCATATTCGCTCTTTTCCTTCACCACCAGGTCGGTGTAGCGCAACGTCACTGTGATGCTATCCCCGAGCCTGACCGTCTTGAAGAACTCCCAGTCATTGCCCGCCATGAAACCGTGCACGCCGGGAAAGCCGCCGCCACCGGAGACGATATAACAGCTGTAGAGGAAAGAGGGCGGCGCGATGATCTCGCCGTGCCTCGTCTCGACGGCGTAGGCCTGGTCCCGGTAGAGAGGATTATCGTCACCGATACCGTTGCAGAAGTGGCGGATGGTGTCCCTGGTGGCGGTCTCGTTATAGCGGGCGCGCAGCGGCACCTGGTACCATTCCCCGATGCGCTCCCTGATCCGGGCCAGTTCCTCGTCGGTGATCTTCCCGTAGGTGAATCCCTCTGTCATGCTTTTCTCCTCTCCGGTATCCGGCGTATTATGCGATCACCTCTTCGTCTTTCAACCTGGCGATCTCCGCCGCGGAAATGCCGAGCATATTGCCGAAAACGTGGTCGTTGTGCTCTCCGATAAGGGGGCTGTGGCGGGCGATCACCGCCGGCGTCCCGGACAGTTGCCAGGGCGGCCCCATGATGCGTCGCTCCCCGAAGTCGGGGTGCGTCATCGGTCTCATGAAACCCCGATCCGCGAGGTGCGCGTCGCTGAATATCTCCGGGGCGCTGATCGAGGGGAATGCCGCCACGCCCGCCCCCTGCAATATCCCGGTGACCTCATAATCCGTAAGGCTGGCGGTCCAGTCGGTGAGCATGGTATCCAGCTCGTCCTGGTTCAGCCAGCGGTTGCGCTGGTCTGCGAATTCCGCCCGTTCGCGCCATTCCGGGTGTCCGGTGGCC
>CAZPSW010000268.1:0-1710 GCA_964589255.1 uncultured Dehalococcoidales bacterium | reverse complement strand
CGCCGCCGCTATAATGCCAGGCGTGGACCTGATACTGCATCACGCCCGGCTCTACGGCGCAGACACCGATTACGCTGACGGACTCGTCGCGGTACGCGGCGGCCAGATCGCCGCGGTGGCCGGCGGGGACCGGTTGGCGGCGCTGAAGGGGCCACAGACCCGCTTCATCGACTGCCGCGGCGGCACCCTCTGCCCCGGCTTTCATGACGCGCACTGCCACCTCTTCTCCCTGATGCATCACCTGGACGGTGTTGACCTGGGCCCGGCCAGCGTGCCCGCGATCACGGATGCGCAGGTGGCCCTCCGCGCGCGGGCGTCGCAGACGCCGCCCGGTGAGTGGGTCAGCGGCCACGGCTACGATGATTTTTACCTGGGCCGTCACCCCGTTCGCGCGGATCTTGACGCGGCGGTACCGGGGCATCCGGTGATGATCGCCCACCGCTCACTGCATGCCTGCGTACTGAACAGCGCCGCGCTGGGGCTGGCAGGCATTGACGCGCACACATCGGAACCGCCCGGCGCCACCATTGACCGGGAGCCAGAGACCGGCCTGCCGAGTGGCCTGCTCTACGAGATGCTCGGCTTCGTGCGCCACCAGGTGATGCCGGCCCCGGGCGCGAATGCGGTCAGAGCGGGCCTGCGCCGCGTCAGCGACTACCTGGTGCGGCGCGGCATCACCTCCGTCCAGGACGCCGGCGCGGGCAACGACACGGCGCGCTGGGACGTACTGCGGGAGACCGTCGACCGGGGGGATATGAAATGCCGCGTCACCATGATGGCGGGTGGGCTCTCGTTAAAACAATTCACGGCGCGGGGCATCACCGCCGGTGCCGGGCATGACCGTCTGCGCCTCGGTGCCGCCAAGTTCATGTTACACCAGGCGTCCGGCGGGCTGTATCCGTCCCAGGAGGAACTGGACGCACTGGTGGCGGGGGCCCAAGAGGCCGGTTTCCCGGTGGCCATCCACGCCGTCACGGAAAATGAAGTGGCCGCCGCCGTCAATGCCATCACACGGGTGGGCGGTGGCGCCAATCCCGCGTCACGCCACCGCATCGAGCACGCCTCGGAGTGCCCTCCGTACCTGGTGGCCGGGCTCCGCGCGGCGAACATCACGGCGGTCTCCCAACCGTCCTTCCTTCACTATTCGGGCGCGCGTTACCGGGCCACCGTGGCGGCCGAGATGCTGCCCCATCTTTATCCTTTCCGGTCCTGGCTGGCGGCGGGGGTGCCGCTGGCGGCCGGTTCCGACAGCCCGGTGGTGCCCGCGGATCCATTGACCGGGATCAGCGCCGCGGTGACGCGCCGTGACGCCGCCGGTGAAGTGCTGAACGGGGCGGAATGCATTGACGCCACTGCTGCGCTGGCGTTATACACCTCCGGGGCCGCCCGGGCCACCGGCGCGGAGCAGCGCCTGGGCAGCCTGACCCCGGGCAAACTGGCGGACCTGGTGCTGCTGCGGGAGGACCCGCGCACGGTGCCGCCCGAGACCATCAAAGACTGCATCGGCAAACCGCACGGTGTGCCCGATACCTTGGTGCTCACAGCAGGCTTCTTTAACTATGAGCGCGGCATCAGCTTCGCTGAGACCGAGTTCCCCATCTACTACTGCTTCTTCATCCACAACAAGCGACTACGCTTGGTGTGCACCGCAGAGCAGCGCCGGCGAGTCGAGACCTTCATGCAGGAGTCGCTCTTCGGTCCGGTGAAGGT
>CAZPSW010000267.1:0-1763 GCA_964589255.1 uncultured Dehalococcoidales bacterium | reverse complement strand
TCTATCTGAAACCTAAGTGGTAGGACTACTAGTTTATAAGAGGATCAAGGGGATGGGGTTTGGATAAAACATATACGTTCAAAGGGCGCCGCCCCTTAATGCAAAAGGCCTATTGACTCAGTAACTCGGTAACAATCTCGTTGATCAAGCGCCCATCCGCCTTACCCTTGAGCAACGGCATCAACCTGGGCATCACCTTACTCTTGTCCTGGGGCCCGGCGGCCCCGACCTCGCTGATGATGCGCGCGGCCTCGGTAACGATCTCTTCACGTGAGATCTGCTGCGGCAGATAACGCTTCAGCACGGCTAGCTCCGCCTCTTCCTTGGCGACGAGGTCCGGACGGTTCCCCTGCTTGAAGGCGGTGATGCTTTCGTCACGCTGACGCACTTCCCGGGAAATGATGGTGATGATGTCCCCGTCCGCCAGGCCGTCACGCTTCGTGATCTCGGCATTTTTGATCGCCGCCAGGAGCAGCCGCACCACCGCCACGGTGGGCCTGTCCGCGGCCTTCATGGCGGTCACCAACTCACCCCGGATGCGTATTTTCAGCGGCGCATCTTCGGTTCCGGTTTCCACTTGCAACCTCACAAACAAGGGTCTATGACGCTTCAGGGGCCAGCCCCGGCACGACGGCGCGGCAGTGGCATCTTAAACCGGGTCGCCGGAAGCTGTCAAACAGGGGGAGGGCGCTTATGGTCGAACATACTTAGTGACTCTGGTCCATATCGACGATTGACGGGGCCATTTGGCGAACATACAATAACGTTGCTATAATTGTATTAAGTAATAGGGAGAAACTATGATGGTTGCCAACCCTAAATTCGGGAAGCTGCTGAAGCAGCAGCGGGCGGTCTGTGACCTGACGTTACAGGAACTCTCCGACGCCGCCGGCGTTTCACCCTCTCACCTGGGACGCATCGAGAACTCCCAGCGCTACCCCTCCGCGCACATCCTGCACCGCATCGCCGGGCCGCTGGGATTCGACGAGGACGAGCTTTTCGTACTCGCCGGCTACCTCACACCGAGCCCCTCCGGTGTTTCGGAACGCCGCGCCAACTACGGCGTCACCACCGGCCGTCTGGACCCCTACGTGGCCAACGTGCTCGCCCAGGAGACACCTGAAACACAGCGCGCCGTGATCGATATCCTGACGATGTTGAAAAACATCTCCAAGGGCCTGGATCGACCGGAGGCCTGACCCCTTCCCGGCGCCCCGTCAACTTCAAGAGGTGACAGTAAACCACCATCCGTACTCTTTTATCCACCGCGATCGCACATTTGTACTACCCTGGCGCCTGTTGCGCCTCTACCTCAATTGGGCTACAATGGGAAAAACCCGCGGCCCCAGGCGCCGACGATTAACCGACACTCCCGGCGAGGTGTTCACGGTGCGATTGCGATGGCTCTTCCCCCGGTTCCTCACCGCCCTGCTGCTGGCGGCGATGCTGCTGCCCGTTTTCACCGCCCCGGCGGGCGCCGGTACCCTGACGCTCTCCGTCTACACCGGCCCGGTGGGCACCTCCGTGCAGGTCAGCGGCAGCGGCTATCTGAATACCACCGGTAATTACGCGGTGAACTACACCGTCTATTTTGACGCCATCGCGGTGAAGACGGAATCAATCTACAGCGGCAACCTCTACCCCTCGAATTTCACCGTCCCAGCGGTGGCCGGTGGCGCCCACTCCGTGAGCCTGCGCAGCGGCACCGGCGAGACCAGCAATACGGTCACCTTCACCGTCACCCCCAGGCTCACCGGCGGCAG
>CAZPSW010000266.1:0-1779 GCA_964589255.1 uncultured Dehalococcoidales bacterium | reverse complement strand
GGGGACGTGCCGCTGGGCCTGGAGTTGAAGCTCGAGGTCTGGGACAGCCCGAACTCCGCCGGCGTCGTTATCGACGGGCTGCGCTGCTGCAAGCTGGCGCTGGACCGCGGGCTCAAGGGGGTGCTGATCGCGCCCAGTTCATACTTTATGAAATCGCCGCCGGTACAGTATACCGACGACGAAGCACGTCACATGGTGGAGGAGTTTATTTCCAGCGCCGGTCCGGTGGCCGAGGATGCCCCGGTACTGAAGCAGCGGAAATAAGCCCCTCTGATATCATGGCGGGGGTGGCCCACTCTGACCCGGCCACCCCGGCCTGAAGCCGCACAGGTAAATTTCCGAGAAGATCGATGAAGATTGCCCTGGTATCCCCTTACGACTTCGCGTATCCGGGTGGGGTGGCCAATCACATAGTCAGTCTGGAACGCTACCTGACACGCCTGGGGCATGATGTACGCGTGATCGCCCCGGCCTCCAAGGAAGTGCGCTTCGACGGCAACCGCTTTATCCCCATCGGCACCCCGCGCGCGATGCCGGCCTCAGGCTCCATCGCCCGGGTGACGGTGTCTTTCTGGCTCGACGGCAACGTGAACAGGGTGCTCCAGGCAGAAAACTTTGACGTGGTGCACCTGCACGAACCGCTGATGCCGATGCTCTGCACCACCGTGCTACGCCTTTCCGGGGCCGCCAACGTGGGCACCTTCCACGCCCACGCCGGACGGCCCGGCTACAACTTCGCCTATCCCATCGGCACCTGGATATTGCGCCGCTGGTGGCGGCGGCTGCACGTGCGCACCGCGGTCTCGGAGCCGGCGCGGGACTTCGTCAACGGCTATTTCCGCGGGGAATATTCGCTGCTGCCGAACGGCGTTGACCTGGAGCACTTCGACGCCTCCCTACCACCATTCGAGGAGTACCGGGACGGCATGACCAACATCCTCTTCGTGGGCCGCCTGGAAAAGCGCAAGGGGCTGGACTACCTGATCAAGGCCTTCGGACGCCTCAAGGCGGAGGATGACAACCTGCGACTCATGGTGGTAGGCCCACCGAGCCGGCTGCTGAACAAATACCAGAAGTACATCCGCAAGCACCACATCCGGGATGTCATCTTCCTGGGGCGCGCCACCTACGAGGACCTGCCGCGCTACTACCAGACGGCGGACATCTTCTGCACCCCGGCCACCAGTTGCGAGAGCTTCGGCATCATACTGCTGGAGGCGATGGCGATGGGCAAACCGATCGTGGCCTCCCGCAACGAGGGCTACCGGAAGGTGATGGCCGACGGGGACGAGGGCATCCTGGTGCCGCCGAAGGACGCAGGCGCCCTGGCGGAGGCCCTGAAGCGCCTCATCGCGGACCCGGAATTACGTGTGCAGATGGGCCGGCGCGGCCAGATCAAGGCCGTCCGCTACAGCTGGGAAAAGCTCACCGGGCAGGTGCTCGAAGTTTACCGCCTGGCTCGCGAAAGAAGGGACGAGGAAAAGCCATGACAACGTCACCGGACAGGCGCCACCGCATCGGCGCCCGCGTCACCAGACCGCTGGTGACCTTGCTCATCAAAATGGGTGTCTCCCCCAACGCGCTGACCTGGTTCGGGCTGCTGCTGGGGCTGGGCACGGCGGTGCTCATCGGCTACGGATATCTCCTCATCGGCGGCGTCATGGTGCTCGCGAGCGGCGCCTTTGACATGCTTGACGGCGCCGTCGCCCGGGCCACCGGGCGCATCACCCGCTACGGCGGCTTTCTGGACTCCGTGGTGGACCGCTTCAGCGAAGCGGC
>CAZPSW010000265.1:0-1841 GCA_964589255.1 uncultured Dehalococcoidales bacterium | reverse complement strand
AGGCAGTTCCGCGTCGCGATCTCCACCTGGTCCGCGATGCGGTAGAGCATCTCCAGGATGGTGACGCGCTTGCCCTGGGTCAGCAGATAATCCGCCGTCTCGCAGCCGATGTTGCCACCGCCGACGATCACCACGTGCTCCCCGAGGCTTTCCGGGCGGGTCAGCGCCCGCGCGTAGTCCGTGACGGCGTCACTGTCCGCGCCGGGAATGGCGCAGACGGCGGGGCCGGCGCCGGTGGCCAGGATCACCGCATCCGGTTTTTCCGCGACCACGTTGTCCGCGGTGGCGGTCACCTCCAGGCGCACTTTCAGATTGGGCTGCTCCGCGAATTCTTTGGCGTAATAATCAGGGATGCTGCTGATGCCGGCCTTGTGCGGGGCGATGCCGGCCAGCTGGAACTGCCCTCCGCCGCCGAGTGCCGCGGACTGTTCCAGGAGCACTACCTGGTGCCCCCGCTGCGCCGCCGTCAGGGCCGCCGACATGCCGCCGGGGCCACCACCGACGACCACCACTTTCTGCTTGCTGGGCGCCGGGGCGGGGCGGTCCGGCAGGCGCGCTTCGTGCCCGAAATAGGGATTCACGGTGCAGCGCGAAGGCCGCCGCGGCAGCAGCGTCAGGTTGCCGAAACAACCGACGTTACAGGCGATGCACTTGCGCACCCGGTCAGCGCGGCCGGCCATCCACTTCTTGGGCAGGTCCGGGTCCGCGATCAAACCGCGCCCGATGGAGATAACGTCTGCCTTGCCCTCGGCGAGCACCATCTCCGCCATTTCCGGGTTGTCCATGCGGGTGCTCACCGCCACCGGAATATTAAGCACTTCCTTGATGCCTGCCGCCAGCGGGATGTTGACCCCCATGGGGATGTACATCGGCGCGATGTCATACTGCACCATCACGGAGCCGCCGCCGCGCGCCCGCACGCAGTCAATGCTCCATTCTTCGAATTTCTGCACGATCTCCTTGGTGTCCGCCAGCGTGCTCCAGCCCTTGGCGCCGTAGTGGTCCACGTCAATGATGGACATCAGCGGGTAAGTGGGCCCAACCTCGGCCCGCGTCGCCTGGATCAACTCTTTATGGTAGAGCAGGCGGCTCTCCAGAGTCTCCGGCCCATACTTGTCAGTACGGTTATTGAAGGCAGGGTGCGCGAAATAGTCCGGGAAGTAGGAGAAGTTCATCTCGATGGCGTCAAAGCCCATGCGCGCCAGCTCCCCGCAGGTGATGGCGTATTCCTCGATGGTGGCCTCAACCTCACCGACGGTCATCTTATTGAAGAGGCCGAAGCCCTGGTAGCGGTCATCATCAGCGTCATAGTTCTTCAGGGCCCAGCCGAGGGGGTTCGGGGACATCGCGGCACAGATGCGGCTGCCGTTGACGTGTACTCCCTCAACGAAATTGAACATCTTGGCGTTCAGTGCGGGCACCGGCTCGGTGGGCACCCAGGCCACTCGCGAGAGCTGCTTGCGCATGTCAATGCGGTCCGGGGCCAGTAGTATCGGCAACTGGTGTATCGCCATGTCGGTCAGGGTGGGGCGGTGATCGGTGATGATGGGGAACATGGTGTTGGTGACCATGATCGCGGCGCCGCCGCGCGCCAGCCGCTCGAAGATGCCGATCGTCTCCAGCGAGAACTCACCGCTGCCGTGGTCCATGTGCATCGCCATCGGTGGAAACATGATGCGGTTCTTCAGCGTCATGCCGTTAATCTTGATTGGTGAGAATAATCTCTCGTAATCCATCACGCTCTCCATCCATTCGCTTCAGGCCCCCGGACAAAGCACCGTCGCTGACCGGAAACCCACACGTGGCCCGAGTATAACACAAAAACGGTCACTACGGTAGGC
>CAZPSW010000264.1:0-1923 GCA_964589255.1 uncultured Dehalococcoidales bacterium | reverse complement strand
ACTCCTGCACCAGCACCTAAACCCGCACCTGCACCCGCTCCAACACCTGCACCTGCCCCAGCGCCGGTAATGAAACCATCATCATTTCCTGCGTCAATCCCAAGTGTTCCACTTACGAGCGCGTCGCGCAGCGCGTGCCGGTACCGGGGAAACAACCCACCGGAGCAGGGTTGGTCTCCGTGACGCTGCCGTCCCTGCGGGAGATTAAGATGGCGAAGGGTAACCCGGTCTGGCACCAGGGTCACACTATGGGTTTAGTTGAGTTATCAGATCACTGACGTTTTCCAGGGTTCCCAACGTCTCCAGGCGTTCTAATACAGATTCTGAACGGGTCTTGCCCAAGGCCTCAGCCGTCAGTTTCAGGAACAGCCCGTCCAACTCTGCTTTTGAGAGAGGATTCTCCGGCGCTCCCCGGGGATAGGGCACCCAGGTTTCGAAGGTTTTACCCAGCGTCGTCGTAATCGTGACCCGGGCCGGCACCATGCCCGGCCGCAGTGCGTTGGCTTCGGCATCAGCCACCTGTGCCACCTTGTCGGCCTGGCGCAGGATGTTCACGTCACCAAGTCGAGCGGTCGCGATTTGGTTTGGACCGACCTCTCCGTCGGCAATCGCCGCGCCCACCGCGAACGGCAGACTGAACTCTGCCTCCCAGGTGGTGGCCGGCCGGTAATAGTTCAGCGAGGCCGCCTGTGACGCCATGCCGACGGTCACACTTTGTATCGTATCCGCGGTCAAGTGATGAGTGTGCATCAGGTCCAGCACGCCGTCGATTGGGGCGTGAGAATAGCGGCAGCAACTGTATGGCTTAAAGTACAGATTCAAGATTTCCCATTCCCGGCCCAGTGTCTGGAGTGGCTCCTGGTTGTGCTCAGGCAGGTCAAAAATGGTCTCCGGCCCCCGGAAACCGGCCCGGGCCAGCAGTGCCGCCGTGACACCCGTCATGGCGCCCCAACCCTCCGCCTCTTTGGTCATCACCTCTCTGGTATTCCTTTTGGCGCGGGAGGGATGCAGGCCGTGCGCCTCGGCGATGCCGAGGGCGTCTGATGCCGTGCCGGGGCTCAGCCCGAACAACTTTGCCGCCGCCGCGGCGGCGCCATAGGTCCCGGCCATCCCGGAAGTGGCATATCCTCCGCCCGAAAGCGTTATCAGCCACCCGGCCCTCAAGGTGACTTCGTAAGCCAATACCGTCGCCAGGACCAGGTCTTTACCGCTCGCCCCCTGACATTCCGCCAGGGCTAGAGAGGTGGGCACCACCAGCCGTCCGGCGTGCGCCAGATGTCCGATCGCGCGATAGGCGCCGTCATCGAGGTCCAGACACCCGGCCATGATCGTATTTACCATTGCCGCCAGATTGACCGGGACTTTGGCACCGCCGTCCAGAATGGTGGCATCCCGGGGCCCGCCCATGGCAATGGCCATTTTTCTGCTCGCGGCCACCGCCTCGTTACCCCGGGCGGCCAGCACGGCACCGAGTTGGGCCTGGATGGCGGTCTTGGCCTGGGCCACCACCGCGGCGGGTAAACTATCGAAAGTGGTGTCCGTTAAAAAGGAGACTACGTTTTGCGTGCTCATCAGCTTAACCTTCCCGTGAGACGGATCGACGTCGGTGATTATTGGTACCCGCGAAAAGAATACCACTTCCGGTGTTGGAGTTAAAGATTGTTGATGTCACGGTGGTGGTATACTATGATGCGCGTCGCCCGTGGTTAGTTCCGCGGTGACGCTGGAAATACCAGCC
The DNA here is from genome assembly GCA_964589255.1 of uncultured Dehalococcoidales bacterium. Taxonomy (GTDB): domain Bacteria; phylum Chloroflexota; class Dehalococcoidia; order Dehalococcoidales; family SURF-40; genus CAZPSW01. The sequence continues at coordinate 185 of CAZPSW010000264.1, read as the reverse complement.
GCGAAAAATTGGATGAGGTCATGAACTTGCATTACGAAAGATTATTTTCCCCGATACAAATCAATTCCATGTTGCTGAAGAACCGCATCATGTTCCCCTGCATGGCGACCAACTTCAACCATACTACCGGCGAGACCTCCGATGAATACATTGGCTTTTTTACCCGCCTGGCCCGGGGTGGCGCG
>CAZPSW010000263.1:0-1938 GCA_964589255.1 uncultured Dehalococcoidales bacterium | reverse complement strand
AGGCCATAGTAGGCGCGGCGGGCGCCTTTTGAATAGACCAGCGGCCTGATTTTGGTGACGTCCGGTTGGCCGTCGGTGAGGCATTCCTCAGAGACGTGAGACTCTTCTATCCCGGCAATCACCAGGACGTGGCTGCCCAACTCGATCTCCTGCCACACGCGGCATTCCAGGTTAAGGGGGCAGGCGGCGATCATCGGGGCGTCCCCGAGTATGCCGTAGAACACCTCGAAGCCGCAGTCCCTGGATTTATCCGCCCGCACGCCGCTGGTGATACCGCAGTAATCGGTCTCCACCACCAGGCCCTCATGCGGGACGTTGATGGAGAAGACCCCGTGCTCACGCATCCCCTTCAGCGTGTGGCGCTGGGGCTGCAGGGATACCCCCAGCGCCGGTGGTTGGCCGCTGACGATACCCGCCCAGGCCGCCGTCATGAAATTCGGCACGCCGTCCACCAGGGCGCCGACGAGCAATGCCGGCAACGGATAGAGCAGTGGCTGCGGGCCCAACCTGGCTTTGGTCATCGCGTTTTCTCCAGATGCATTACGGCGTCACACCTGCCGGATTAATATTGACCCGGCAGGCCTCGCCCGCAAAGCCTGCCGAGCCAATAGGAGGAGGGTCCTCGTCGATAACGGGCAAGTACTGAGAATATCATGCGACATACGGCGGCCGTCCCCCGCCGGTCCACCGCCCGCGCGTTTACCTAATGTACCCTCCGCTTTTGAACTCCCCAGTAGCGCTCGCGCAGGGCCTTTTTATCGTGCTTGCCCACCGAGGTCAGTGGAATCGCGCTGATGAATTCAACGGATTTTGGAGTCTTGATGGGGCCTTTGCGGTCCTTGCAGAACTGCATCATCTCTTCCGGCGTGACGGATTTCCCCGGGTGCAGCACGATGCAGGCCTTCACCGCTTCCCCCCATTTCTCATCCGGCACCCCGATCACGGCCACGTCCGCCACCGCCGGGTGTTCGTGCAGGGTGGCCTCGATTTCCTTGGGGTAGATGTTCCAGCCGCCGCTGATGAGCATGTCTTTCTTGCGGTCAAGAATATAAATATAACCGTCCTCGTCACGCCGGCCGATGTCCCCGGTATGCAGCCAGCCCTGCTTCAAGGCGTCCGCCGTCTCCTCCGGCTTGTTCAGGTACCCCAGCATGGTGTTCGGTGACCGCGCCACGATCTCGCCTTCGTCTCCCGGGGCCACGTCCTGGTCCGCATCATCCAGCAATCGTATCTGGCACATTACGGTGGGCTTGCCGCAGCTCATCAGGCGGTCTTCCCGGCCCTCGGGCACGACGTGTTCCTCCTTCCCCATCGTGGTCAGGAACATCGGGGCCTCGGTCTGGCCGAACACCTGCACGAAGACCGGCCCGAAGATCGAGAGCGCCTGTTTCAACCGCTCCGGCGCGATCGGGGAAGCACCGTAAATGATGGTGCCGAGGGTGGCGGTGTCATGGTCCCGCACCGCCGGTGAATCCAGTATGGTGTAGAGCATGGTGGGTACGATGAAGGTGGCGGTCACTTTCTCCTCTGCCACCGTGCGCAGAAAGATGTCCGGATTAAACTTGTCCAGGACGACGTTGGTGCCGCCGCGCAGGGCTACCGGCAGCATGAAGACGTTGGAGGCGTGGGACATCGGCGCCACGTGCAGGAAATTCTGCCTTTCGCCGAGGCCCACCTCGGCCAGCGCGGTGAGATAGGTATGCACCCGGTTCTTTGACGCGTGGAGGCAACCCTTGGGCACCCCGGTGGTGCCGCCGGTGTAGTAGAGGGAGATGACATCATCTTCGGTCACCGCCACCGGGGGCGCGGTGGTGGGTTGCGCCGAAATCGCGGCCCGGAAATCGATGTCACCGGAGGTGTTGTCGCCGCCGCCGTCCGCGATACGTATGAAGTGCTGCACCGTTTTCAGTTGTGGGCGCATTTCATCGACCTGCGCGG
>CAZPSW010000262.1:0-1945 GCA_964589255.1 uncultured Dehalococcoidales bacterium | reverse complement strand
CCCCCCCCCCCCCCCCCCCCCAAACCTGTCTAGTACTCGATCTTGTGCGTCAGCACACCCTCTTTGCCGTCCTTCTTGGAGTAGATGATCCAGGTGGCCTCACCCTTGCGCACGCGCCAGTAGACGTTGAACTCGAAGGTCACCATGCCCGCTTCGTCCGCGATCAGCGGGGTTCTCGGCGGACTGGCGCTGATGGTGCCGGTGCCCGGCAACTGGTTCACCAGTACTACATAAGCCCCGGGTTCCGTCTTGATTACGGTGACGCAATCCGAGTCCACCTTGCAGCCCTCGGCGGAGACCACTTCGATCCAGATGTCCCCGGTGAGACCAGCGGGTTTCTCCGGCGGCGCGTCAACCTCTTCCGGCGGTACGTAGCCCGGTGATACCAGCGGCTGGGCGTCCTCCGTCAGGCTGGGGTGCTTGCGCAGCAGGATCTGGCCGTTGTCCCGCTTGTAGTTCTCCCAGAACTCTATCCACGGCTGATTGCTGGGTTTTATCTCGATGCCCTCTGCCTTGGCCGCGGCGATGGCCCTGGGGTAGGCGTCGATGTAGGTCTGCACGAGGTCAAGGTTGAACTGGTTGCGCCGCTCGTGGTCAGCCGTCCAGACGCCGATCTCCTTGAGGTATTTCACCAGGCCGGGGTGCACCGGCACGAAGGCCTCGGCGAGCCCTTCCTGGAGGATTTCCAGCGTCATCAGGCGGTTGGAATCGTACTTGTCTTTGTAGAGATCCAGGTTTTCGTGCAGCCACCGGGCGGTGTTGTAGATCAGTTCCGGGTCGCTGTTGTAATAGGAGTAATAGATGCGGGGTCCGGATACCACCCAGGCGCCCTTGATCTCGGCGGGGCCGTTGCGCGCCGGGCCGAAACCGTACATCGGGCCCACCGCCTGAAAGCGCAGCGCGCCCTCCGGGTCGAGGTCCGGGTTCATCTCGATGTAGCGCAGGCTGTGGGGCGCCGCCAGCGCCTCCAGGATGTAGGGGCCGGTCACCGGCGCCATCACGATGTCGGCGCGGCTCTCGCTCATCGCCTGTACCGCGGCGGAGGTGGAGCCGGTCTCCACCCATAGCATATCGTCCTCGGTCAGGTTGGCCCAGGCCAGCAGCGCGCGGTACATGCGCATCATGCCGGTGGTGCGGCGGGAGATGCCCATCTTCATACCGGCCTGGATGTCCTGCGGCGTGGAAATGCCCGAATCGGCGCGCACCACAAAACCGGTGGAACCGTAGGAGTTGGCCCAGACGATACCCGGCAGCCAGGGGCCGCCGTCCTCCAGGGCGTACTCGTCGATGGCCTCGATCATGCTGCCCAGCGTTGAGGTGCTGAAGCCCACCAGGGGGAATTTTTCCTGTTTCATCAAGCGGCTGGCATGGGCGTAACTCTCCTCCGGCTGGACGCGGATCTGCATGTCGGTCTCGTTCTGCATCACCGCCGTCCAGCTGACCGCCTTGGTCATGCCGGAAGAGCCGATGGTGAGCACGAACATGCTCTTCGGCCAGTCGTAGGGCGCCGCAGGGGCGGGGGCGGGCGTCGGCGCCGGAGCCGGCGCGGGCGCTGGAGATGGCGTGGGCGCTGGAGATGGCGTGGGCGCCGGAGCCGGCGCGGGCGCTGGAGATGGCGTGGGCGCCGGAGCCGGCGTGGGCGCTGGAGACGGCGCCGGGGGTTCCGGCGCCGGTGCGCCGCAAGCGGCGACGCTGCCGCTAAGCATCACTACGATTAGCAGTAATAAAAGGATGTTTCTGGCCATCTGGTGTCTCATTGATCCCCTCCTTGCACCGGACTCGTGACGAGTTATCATTATACTCCGGGGCGGTTTGGAATGGTATTCCAGGTGCGCTGGTCTCCGTTCTCAGCGATAGTTATGCACCGCCTCAACCATGGCGCGGGCGTTTTCCACCGGTGTTCCCTGCGGCACGCCGTGGCCCAGGTTGAAGATGTGGGCGCGCG
>CAZPSW010000261.1:0-1953 GCA_964589255.1 uncultured Dehalococcoidales bacterium | reverse complement strand
GAAGCGGTTGTCCGCGGCCCACCGATATCACCGCTACGGCGGGCCGCGTCACCGCCAGGAAGGTGGCGCTGCTGGACCCCGCGGAACCGTGATGCGCCACCTTCAGCGCTGCACCACAACCGTCACGGGCAACCCGGCGGGGTCTTGACAGCATTTCCTACCTGTGCTAGATTATGTAGAACGAATGTATCAGAGGGACCGGGTTTTGGTGATATCGCGCAAAAGGCTCAACATCCTGAACTTCATCCGGGAATTCCTGGGGGAGCATGATTACGCGCCGACGGTGCGTGACATCGTCAAGGGCTGCCGCATCAGCACTTCCTCGGTGGTGCAATACCACCTGAACCTGCTGGAAAAAGAGGGCTACATCAAGCGGGACGCGCAGGTCTTTCGCAGTATCCGTTTGATGGACAAGGACCCATTCGAAGACCGGCGCCGCGCCCCGTTATTGGGCACCATCGCCGCTGGGGAACCGATCCCAGTACTCTCCGCCGAGACCTGGAAGTCCGAGGTTGAAGAATACGTTCCGTTGAGCGAGGAGATGTCCCGCGGGGGGGCCGGTGTCTACGCCCTCCGCGTGCGCGGTAAATCCATGATCGACGCCCTCATCGATGACGGGGACGTGGTGCTGATGCAGCCGGTGCGTAACGTCAGTGATGGGGACATGGTGGCCGTCTGGCTGAGACGGGAGCAGGAGACCACCCTGAAACGCCTTTACCGGGAGCCGGGGCGCATCCGCCTGCAACCCGCCAACGCGGAAATGATGCCGTTCTTTCATGACCCGGAGAACGTCGAGGTCCAGGGCCGCGTGGTGGGCGTGATACGGCACCTCCGTTAGGGCCCCTGACGCTCAATTATACCGAACGGTCGGTAGTTTTCTTGACACCTTCACCCGGATTCTGGTAGATTGTATGCGGTGTGTTCCCGTTAATCTCTGGAGGAGAAATCACCGGATGCACCGCGACAAAATCTGAGGAGGAATCAATGCCAGGACCAGAAGACAAGATTAAATACCCCGCCGTGGAAACCATAACCCAGGAACAGGTTAGCGGCGACCGCCCGATGAAGCGCCGGGACCTGTGGTACGGTGAACATGATGCGCCGCCGCTGCCGCCGCTGGACAAGTCCCAGCTGGTACGGTGGCTCGACTCCGGTGGCAAGGAAGACGAGGAGGCGCGCTACGTCATGATGCCGCCGCCGGAACTTCCTTACCGCAAGCTCCCTCTTTCCACCAAGTTCATCAGCTGCAACACGCGCCACCTGAAAGAGATCGGTGCCTTCCGCACCATCCTGCCGGAGAAATTCGGTGAGGCCGGCTACAAGGCCGTCGACGATTGCTATGCCAGCTTCGCTTACGCCGAGTTCCGTGCCGCCCAGAGGCGCGGCCAGTTGAAGAATGCGCCGAATTGCTCCGCCGTCGATATCGGCACCTTCATCGCCACCGTTTATGACATCCAGAACTTCCCGATCGTGATCGCCGAAGCATCCGACGAGCGGGTTCGCATCCAGCTCTACAAGGGTCTGCCGGTTTACTGCCCCTACGACGTGCGTCGCGGGGACTATCGTCTCTGTGCCGCCACCGCGGCCTACGAGCGCGAGCTGGTCAAGCTCTGCAATCCCAAGCTGTACGCCTATCTTTCCCGCACCAAGGCCATCGGCGACGATTGCTGCGAACTGACCATCGAGAAAGACCCCAGCGTCTAGCACAGGTTGTCACATCCTCCGGGTACATTGCGGCCCAGGCATTATGCCTGGGCCGCTTTTCATTATGGAGTTAAATGGGTTGGTCCGGCGAAGGGTGAGTGATCCGCTGGCGTCTCTCGTGATGACCCTATCCCCTGGCCCGTTCCCTGGCTCCACGGGGTGCAAGGGGCGCAGCCCCTTACAAAAACTATATCCCCTTCCCCACAAGGAATAATTGGGGAAGGGGATCAAGGGGATGGGGCCACCAAA
>CAZPSW010000260.1:0-1971 GCA_964589255.1 uncultured Dehalococcoidales bacterium | reverse complement strand
GTGTCCCCGGTGAACTCGTAATAGGCCTCGTCAACCAGCGTCGGCAGGCCTAGTTCCAGGATCTCCAGGATGTCCGCCCTTGGGGTGATGGTGCCAGTGGGATTGTTCGGGGTGGCGATCAGTATCAGCTTCGTTCTGGGCGTCACCGCCCGCTTCAGCGCCCCCAGCGGCACGGCGAAAGCATCGTCCCGCGGCACCGCCACCAGCTTACCGCCGTTGAGCGCGGTGTAGAACGGGAACATAGAGAAAGAGGGCGTGAAATTGATTACCTCGTCCCCCGGGGTGATGAAGAGCCGCAGCATGGTGTCGATCAGCGGGTCACTGCCGGCCCCGGCCACGATGTGGAACGCGTCCACCCCAGTATACTGCGCCAGCGCGGCGCGCAGCTGCGTCTGCGTCGAGTCCGGGTAAATGCTGGTGGCGATCTGCTTGATATAAGCCTCGGGCAGGCTTGGGGAGCAGCCGTAGGGGTTCTCATTGGCGTCAAGCTTCACCAGACGCTCGCCGGCGTAGTCTTTGATCACGTCCGGGGACTTGGCCGCGGCGTAACCCACGAAATCTGCCAGGTCCGGGCGTATCGAGCCGATGATGGATTTACGCGCCGTCATTTCGTTTTCCGTGCCTTCAGACGTATCTCCAGGGCGCGGGCATGTGCCTCCAGCCCTTCGGCGCGGGCCAGTACCGCGGCCGCCCGGCCCAATTTATCAGCAGCCGCGTCATCGATCCGCACCAGGTCAATCAATTTGTAAAAGTCACCCACGTTCAACGGTGAGGCGAAGCGCGCCGTGCCGCCGGTGGGCAGCACGTGGCTGGGCCCGGCCACGTAATCCCCGAAGGCGACGCTGGACAACACCCCGCTAAAGACGCAGCCGGCGTGCCGGATCTTTGGCAGCAAATCATCCGGTTGCGTCAGAAGCAGTACCAGGTGTTCCGGCGCGTAGAGGTTGGCCAGTGCCAGCGCCTCGTCCAGGGTATCAACCAGCGCGATGACGCCGCGTGCCGCCAGGCTGGCGACGGCGATCTCCCGGCGCGGCAGGTCCGCCAGTTGTTTGGTGACCTCAACATCGACGGCGCCGGCGAAGTCCCGCGAAGTGGTCACCACCACGGCCTGGGCCAGTAGGTCGTGTTCCGCCTGTGCCAGCACATCGGCCGCGGCGGCGGCCGGCTCCGCGCTGGCGTCGGCGATGATCAGCACCTCGCTGGGCCCGGCCAGGCCCTCGATGTCAACCACACCATAGACCTGTTTCTTGGCCAGCATCACGAAGATATTGCCCGGCCCCACGATCTTATCCACTCGGGGCACCGTTTCCGTGCCGTAGGCCAGCGCCGCGATCGCCTGCGCGCCACCGATGCTGAAAATACGGTCCACCCCGGCCAGGTCCGCGGCCACCAGCGTCGCCGCCGGCACGCCGCCATCCGGTTGTGGTGGCGTCATCATCACGATTTCCCCGACACCGGCCACCGCCGCCGGAATGGCCGTCATCAGCACCGTCGAGGGGTAGGTGGCGGTACCGCCGGGTACGTAGATACCGACCCGTTCCAACACGCGCACCATTTGCCCTGAATTTGAACCCAGCGCGGCGGCCCAGATGAGCGCCTTCTGCCGCGTGTAGAACTCCCGTATTTGAGAGGCCGCCATCTGCAGCGCCGCCAGTAGTTCCGGATCAATGGCGGCGCGGGCCGCTCTTATTGCCTCAGGACTGACTTCAAGGGCGTCCAGGGCGACGCCGTCGATGACCCCGGTCAGTTCCCGGAGCATGATGTCGCCCTGTTCACGCACCATCCTCACGATCTTCGCCACGGCTTCTTCGGGATCATCGGTACCGAAATTATTCTTCAGGCTCTGGCGCAAACTGTCGGACACCGGGAACCCGGTCAACTGCGGCACTTCGCGAGTCAGCGCCTGTCGTGCCGCTGCAAAACCACCGATGCGGCGCATCACGGTCATGCGTCACCGTCCCCGGCCAGGCC
>CAZPSW010000259.1:0-1975 GCA_964589255.1 uncultured Dehalococcoidales bacterium | reverse complement strand
TGTGAGGTGCCCCATCCCCTGACCCCTTCCGCTGATTGGGGGAAGGGGAAATAGTTTTGTAAGGGGCTGCGCCTCTTGAACCCCTTTGGGCTAACGTAGCGCCCGCGCCGCATTGGCAATGGCCAGCAGCGCCACGCCAACATCGGCGAAGACGGCCATCCAGAGGCTGGCCATTCCGGCCACGCCGAAGGCAATGAAGATAGCCTTGACACCGAGTGCCAGACCGATGTTCTGCCAGACAATGCCCCGCGTCTTCTTGCCCACCCGGATGGCGGCGGCCAGGCCGGTGGGACGGTCATGCATGATGACCACGTCCGCGCTCTCAATGGCGGCGTCGGAACCGAGCCCACCCATGGCCACGCCAACATCGGCGCGGGCGACCACCGGGGCGTCATTGATGCCGTCACCGACGACGGCGATCTTGCCGTCCGGGTACAGCTTCTGAAATTCCTCGAGGGCGCTGACCTTGTCCTCCGGCAGCAGGTTGGCGCGGTAGCCGTCAAGGCCCAGGTCACGGGCCACCCGGGCGGCCACCGTGGCGCTGTCCCCGGTGAGCATCACGGTGCGCCTGACGCCCGCCTGCTTCAGGGCGGTGACCGCGGCCGCGGCATCATCACGCACCTGGTCCGCGATGGTCAGATAGCCCGCGTACCGGCCGTCGACGGCGAGGTGTACCGTGGTGCCGCCAACGTCGCAGACCTCATGCTCGATGTCCTCGTCGTGGAGGTATTTATCGCTACAGGCGACCACTGACCGCCCGTTTATGAGGCAACTCACGCCCTGACCGCTCATCTCCATGAAATCCTCGACGTCCTCCGGGTTGCCCCCGCAATCGCAGGCCTCGATCACCGACCTGGCGATGGGGTGGTTGGAATTCGCCTCGGCGGCGTGCGCCAGGTGCAGCAGTTCCGCCTCCGTGTAACCGTCCGCAGGCACCACCTGGTTGACCTTGAAGACACCCTGGGTCAGGGTGCCGGTCTTGTCAAAGACGGCCGTCTTCACCTGCACCAGCACGTCGAGGTACTGCGCGCCCTTGACTAGGATGCCCTTCCTGGAGGCCCCGCCGATGCCGCCGAAATAGCCCATCGGGATGCTGATCACGAGGGCGCAGGGGCAGGATATCACGAGTAAGACCGCGCCGCGGTAGATTGAGTCGCTGAAAGTAATATTGGAGACCAGCGGCGGTACCACCGCCACCAGTATCGCGGCGCCGACCACCGTCGGGGTGTAATACCGCGCGAAACGGGTGATGAACTTCTCGGTGGGGGCCTTTTTCTCCGAGGCGTGCTGCACCAGGTCCAGGATGCGCGCCACCGATGACTCGCCGAAGAGACGGCTGACGCGTACGCGCAGCAGCCCGTGCTGGTTCACCACGCCGCCGTGGACGGCGTCACCGGGGTGGACGCCGCGCGGCACCGATTCGCCGGTCAATGCCGCTGTGTCGACCATCGAATTGCCCTCGATGACCTCACCGTCGAGCGGCACCTTCTCGCCGGGGCGCACCACTATCACGTCCCCGATGTTGACCGTTTCCGGCGAAACTTCCTTGACGCCATCGCCGGTGACCAGGTTGGCCACCTCCGGCTTGATCTGCATCAGGGCCGTGATGGAGCGCCGCGCGCGGCGCAGGGACAGCTCCTGAAAGAACTCCCCAACACGGAAAAAGAGCATCACGCCGACGGCCTCCGGGAGTTCCCCGATGGCCACCGCGGCCAGCGTCACCACGCTCATCAGGAAGTACTCGTCGAAGAATTGGCGGCGCCAGATGTTGCCCAGCGCGGTGCGCAGGATGGGCCCACCCGCCAGCAGGAAACCGCCCAGAAATATGACGTATTCCCAGGCGTTGTAACCGCTGCCCCCGAGGCGCGCGTGGTAGACCAGCCCGCCCACCATCAGCAGCAGTGCCGGGAGGATGAAGCTCAGTTCCCGCCGTACGCTGAAGTCCTCGCCGTTACCGTGGTCGTGCCCATGTTCG
>CAZPSW010000258.1:0-1976 GCA_964589255.1 uncultured Dehalococcoidales bacterium | reverse complement strand
AGCGGCGTGCTCCAGGAGACTGCCCTCAACCTGGCCGGCGCCGGCGCCTTCGACAGCCTGGAAGGGAACCGCCGCCGCGTGAAGTGGGAGATCGGCCTGCGCTACCGTCCGGTCAACCGGCAATTATCTCTGTCGCTGCCGGTGGCGCAGGATATGGCGACGCTGGCGGCGCCGGGGGACTGGGAGCGCATGAAGGAAGAGTACGGCGTGCTCGGCCTCTTCCCCGGCGGGCACGTCATGGCCCAAATGCGCCCCGGATTTCCCGCCGCGGTGCGCGGCAGTGACGAGGTGGCGCGTCTGCGGGACGGCGCCCTGGTGACCACCGCCGGGCTGGTGATCCGCCGCCAGCGGCCACGCGGCAAGGTGGTCTTCATCACCCTGGAAGACGAATTCGGGCACATCCCGCTGATGGTCTTTCCCCAAGTTTATGAGGAGCACGAACACCAGTTTAAATCGCCCTTCCTGATGGTTAAAGGCAGGGTCTCGCGGCGGGAGGGGACGCATAATCTGGTGGTGAGCCAGGTGAAGCCGTTCACGGCGCTTCAGAGGGCGCCGGGGTCAAAGGACTGGTGCTGAGGTTAAAAAAGAGTCAAAGGGACGTAGCTCAAATCACCGACGGGGAAAGTAATCGTGCCCTTTCCTTAGCCCAAAGGAGTCAAAGAGGCGAAACCTCTTATCTATTATCCCCTTCCCTGGGGAAGGGGATCAAGGGGATGGGGTTTGGCTCAAGAAAGGCGTTTGTTTCGGCGGGTCCAACGCCGTGCTTTGTTACCACCGTCAGATGCGCCGCCGCCAGTATTATTACTCCATATTTGGGGCTTAAACGGCGCGTCGCAAATTCCGCTAGACGTCCGTCACCACCTCGATCACCGGTGGCGCCGCCTGGACCTGACCGATCAACACCCTGGCAATCTGCGGGTGACGCCGTGACAGGATTCGCCGCGCCAGTGCCCGCGCCGGCGCCGGGTCCGGCAGGCGGTCCGCCTTATTCAGGAACGGTATGATGCGCGCCGCGGGCGGGCTGTACTGCGCCACTCCGCTGGGGTGGGTCAACATCAGCGCCGCCATCTCCAGCGTCAGCGGCGTCTCTGGCGTCACCCCCAGCAGCACCGCCGCCAGTTGATAGCGGAAGACGTGTGTCTCCAGGGGCTGACCGAGGGCGTCGAGGCCCATCACCGCCACCACCACGGCGGCATTCTCCGGGGTTACCGGTTCCGTGGCGTTGGGCACCTTCATCGGTTTCAGGGAGGCGCCATCGCTCTCCACCAGGACGTTGCTGATCTGCTTGACCCCGGAGAGTGCCACCACCGCCTCCGGCGTGATGCCGCGCAGTCTGCTTGAATCGAGGCCCTGGCTGGCCAGCGTGATGTGCCGGAACTCTTCAATCTGGTCACGCACCGCGGCCAGGGCACGCTCCGGGTCCGGTTCCACCATTAGCCTGGGGGTATCATCCGGGCCGGGGTGAGCGATCCGGGTGGTGGTGGTGGTAAGCACGGTACGTCCCGCCCGCACCAACTCCGCCGCCAGAGCGTACATCAGGCTCGTCTTGCCGCCCGCCCCCACGATGCTGACGACCTCGCCGTCTTTCAGTTCCAACGCCGGGATCAGTTCCACCGCGGCATGCTCTTAACTGTTTCGCTGGCCATTTCGCTGGCTCCTTGCTGCGTCCACGACACGGCGGACATCCACCAGGCATCACCTTCTCTCAGGATGATTGTCCCCGCAGCGGCAGACGTGGTTATTTCTTTCGGCCGTTATTTTGGCCAGGATCGGGGAGTTACCGCCGCCCCGGTTGAAATCGTCGATGATGTCCTCTGCGGTGTGCCCGTGGCAATAGCATATCAGTTCCTGCAACGCCCTCCCCCGCCGTAGAATGTGCACATTATAGCGCATGGGCAGGTTTTATTTTGGAGGTGAGCAGGTTTCGTTTTGGGGTGCCCTATCCCCTAACCCCTTCCCCACGAATCGGGGAAGGG
>CAZPSW010000257.1:670-1979 GCA_964589255.1 uncultured Dehalococcoidales bacterium | reverse complement strand
CACCGGCGCGTTCCGCCACCACGCCGCTGACCTCCCCGGATTGGTTGGTCATCAGTTCCCTGGCCGGGGTATCGGTGAGCACCGTGATGCCGCGCCGTGACACGTTTTCGGAGAGCAGCCGCCATAACGGTTCGCCGGGGAAGTCGTGCTCCGCGTGCACCACCTTGAAGGCCACCGCCTCCGCCGCGCCGCTGACGTTCGGCCACCAGACGCTGGGCACGATGGGGTAGGAAATATCCATCACGATGGCCCGCTCCGTCTCCCCCCCGAGTGACTCGATCCAGGCCTTGTTATGCATCGCTTGCGCGACGTACGTCCGCAGCGTCCCGCGGCCCGTCGTACCATCACTGCGGGCCTCTGCATGATCCAGCGCGCCCATCCCCAACGGGCTCTGGAAATTACCCACCGAGAGTCTCGTATTGCCGCCACCGGCGGGCATTTTCTCCAGTATCACCACGGCGGCCCCGGCGTCATGCGCCGTGATCGCCGCCGCGGCACCGGCGCCGCCATAGCCTACCACCACTACGTCGGTTTCTACCTGCGCCCCCTGCCAGGTTGTATCTTGCGGTACCCAATTGATGCGGCCCGGGTTGGAATTTGATGCCTGATCTTTCTCCGGCGCCGGGTTCCAATTGTGGCATGGGCCTGCCTGGCCGTCAACAGGTTGACACTGATTCCCGCGTCAAATATAGTGGTACTCATATCAGCCGGGGTGAAATGCGTGGCAGGGGAAATGGTGAAAAAGGTCCTCGATGGGATCAACCGGGATGAAGTGACGCGGCTGGTGATGAGCCTGGTGGATATTCCCAGCCCACCGGGAGAGGAAGCCGCCGCCGGGGAGTTCATCCTCAAATGGTTGCGCGGTAACGGCATTCCCGCCCTGCGGCAGGAGGTGGAACCGGGGCGGGTGAATGCGGTGGGCACGCTGAAGGGCACCGGCCGGGGCCCCAGCCTGATGTTCAACGGCCACCTCGACACCTCCCGTCCCGGCACCGACGAAGACTACGAGGCCCTCGGCGAGGATGAGTCTTCTTTTCAACCCAGTGCCTTCGTTGAGGACGATGTCATTTACGGCCTAGGGAGTTACAATTGCAAGGGGCCGCTGGCCACCGCCATGATCGCGCTCAAGGCGTTACGGGAAAGCGGGATCGAGCTCAGCGGCGATGTCATGGTGGGCGCCGTCTGCGGAGAGATCGGGGTGGCGCCGATCGGCAAGTACCAGGGCCCCCATTACCACGGTCACGGTTTCGGCGCCAGGTACCTGCTGGCCAACGGCGTGGTGCCGGACCTGACGCTGGTGGTGGAGCCT
>CAZPSW010000257.1:0-660 GCA_964589255.1 uncultured Dehalococcoidales bacterium | reverse complement strand
TGCCGGGCGTTCTGAACCTCAAGGTGACGGCCTTTGGAGAGTCCGCTTACGTCCCCTTCGTGAACCGCGCGAAGTGGGCCCGGGAAAACTCCAATTGCGTCAGGAACGCGGTCAAAATGATGACCGTGATCGAAGACTGGGCGGAAGCGTACGAGGCCAAGAATACGTACGATTCCCCCGGTGGCCCCGTCTCCGCCAAGGTGATCATCGGCGCCATCGAGGCGGGCCGGCCTTACAAACCGAACTATTCGCTGGCCTCGTGCAGCGTGTATGTCGACGCGCGGGTGCTGCCCACCAGGGGGCTGATGGAAGTCAAACGCGAACTCCAGGACGTACTGCGAGACGCCGGCGTGGACGCCGAAATGCAGGTCTACCGCGCGCAGAAGGGTTACGTGGGGAGCCATAACGAACCGCTCGTCGCCGCCATTAAAGAATCCTACCGGGAGGTATTCGGCGAAGAACCTCCGGCGGCTAAAACGGAACAGGCCAGCATGTGGAACGACATGAACATCTTCCACGAACTGGGCGTGCCCGCGGTGAAGTTCGGGCTGAGGCCGGTATCCACGGTGTCTTTCTCCGCCAGGAGGGGCGCGGTGGGGCGTTCAGGCCAAACGCATCCCAGATGACCGTGACAAAACGCCCTCCCGACTGAATCAACCG
>CAZPSW010000256.1:514-1986 GCA_964589255.1 uncultured Dehalococcoidales bacterium | reverse complement strand
CCTGCGGCGTGACCCACCGGATCATCCCCTCTGGGATATCAAACAGTGTGGCTGCCTTTATCCTGGCCGGAAACGGTTCCTGGCTGGGCGAATAAACCGTGAGCCTTCCAGTGGCACTAAAACTGGCCAGGCAGGCGCTGGGCTCCAGGAAAGCCGCCTTTTGAATAGACGTGCAAAATGTTTCCTGCACCACGAAGTCAGCCTCACGGAAGCCTTTTTCCACGTCACCGGCTGGCTCGTGCATTTGCTGGCGCCAGGGGGTATTACGCTCCGCATCGTCGTGGATCCGGGGCGCATCTGCCCACATCGCCTCCTCCGGATCCAACACCATCGGCAACGGTTCATACTCCACCGTAATCAGTTCAAGCGCGGCCTCGGCCACGTGGCTATCCACCGCCGCCACAGCAGCCACGATATCGCCGGCATAGCGTACCTTGTCAGCCAGAATGTACTGGTCACGCTTCTCTCTCTCTTGCCTGAGTACCGGATCACGCAGGAAAATATCCGCCTTATCGATGGTATATCGCTTTTTGGGAATATCCTCAAAGGTAATCACGGCCACCACACCGGACAGGGCTTCTGCCCCCGATTTATCGATCTTTGTGATCCCGGCATGGGGATACGGACTCCTCAGCACCCTCGCCATCAGCATACCGGGCAGGGTCATATCCACGGTGTACCTGGTGGTCCCGGTAGCCATGTCCGCCCCGTAGAGGCGGTGAACTCGTTTTCCGATAACCGCAAATTCTTCATTCACTTTGCTTGCCTGCCTTTTCGAGGGCGCCGGCGGCGGCCATCACCGCATCGACTATCTTGACGTATCCGGTGCAACGGCAGAGGTTCCCGCCCAGTGCCTCCTTCACCTCTGGCCGCGTTGGCCGTGGGTTTCCATCGAGCAGGGCTTTGGTGGTTAATATCATCCCAGGCGTACAAAAACCGCACTGGATGGCGCCATGTTCCAAAAACGCCTGTTGAATAGGGTGCAATACGTTGCCGCGGGCCAGGCCCTCGATGGTGGTGATTTCCCGATCACGGGCCGTGATCGCCAGCGTCGAGCAGGAAAGTACCGGACGGCCCTCGATCAGAACGGTACAGGCGCCGCACTGGCCGACGCCGCAGCTCATTTTTGTCCCGGTGAGACCCAGACAATCACGCAACACCTCGCTCAATGTCCAGTGCGGCTTGATCAGTATCTCATATGCCCGGGCGTTAACCAGGAATCTGGCGATCTGCTGGCTCATCAATCAGTCTCCGCCTTCGCTGCTACGACCGTTGTCCCCGGTCCCGCCCGGCTCGCCCCAAACCCGTAGCAACGCCTGCTGTACCAATACCTTGACCATAACCTGCCGGTACTCGGCAGTGGAGCGTATGTCGGTAATCGGCTTCACCTCGGCGGCGGCCATCTGAGCTACCCGTTCGATCAAGGATGGCCCAAGCGGGTGCCCCGGCACCATCTCCTCCGCCCCGTGGGC
>CAZPSW010000256.1:0-504 GCA_964589255.1 uncultured Dehalococcoidales bacterium | reverse complement strand
CACGGCGCCCAGGGCGATGCGGATGTCCTCGCAGACACCGTGCCCCGCCGTCAAGCTCAGGGACACGCTGACTTTCGAAATATCATCAGCGGTCCTGACAAGGTTCATGAATATCCCGTGCATGCCTGCCGGTGGTTTTGGCACCGCCACCCCGGTCACTATCTCGTCCGGTTTGAGCAGCGTCCGGCAGACCCCGGTATAGAAGCCCTCCAGGGGTACCGTTCTTTCGCCATCCGGGCCTACGATTTTAAGCTGCGCGTCCAGCGCCAGCAGGCTGCATGCTATGTCCGATGCCGGGGTCCCCACGCAAAGGTTACCTACCGCGGTACCCATCGTTTTGGCCTGTAGCGAGCTGATCTGGTGAATTGCCTGGTAGAGTGGTAAATAGTCCCGCCGCACCGCCGGTGAGAGCTCGAGTTGGCGCAGCGTCGTCATGGCGCCAAACCTGAGGCCGCCGCCGTCAGCTTCCAGAAAGCCATCGTGCTGAAACCTGATTTGACACAG
>CAZPSW010000255.1:0-2015 GCA_964589255.1 uncultured Dehalococcoidales bacterium | reverse complement strand
AATCAGATGGGGGCCACCGACGCAGACTTTGAAAAAGGGATTGAAAACGGTAGCCTCCAGGTGATGGCGCTGCTTGGCGTCATCGCCAGGAAATGGTATCAGCCATAGGGATAGGGTCACTCGAAGAAATGTTGAACAGGCGTGAAACCAGGAGGGAGAAGTGGTAGCCCCAGCGGAATTCGAATCCGCGTTGCCGGCTTGAAAGGCCGGTGTCCTAGGCCTCTAGACGATGGGGCCAAACTAATTGATTATAGCAAAATCAGCCCCATCAGGCCAGTTCCACGCGCGGCGCCATGATTGACACTTAAATGCCGCCTTGTTAGACTTTCGGTATGGGTTTCCTGAACCATGACGACCCCCCGATTTTTGAGGCCATCACCGCGGAACTGACGCGCCAGCGCGAAAACCTGAACCTGATCGCGTCTGAGAATTACGCCAGCCCCGCGGTGCTGGAGGCGCTGGGTTCCGCGCTCAGCGACAAATACGCTGAAGGCTACCCCGGCAAGCGCTACTACGGCGGCTGTGAGAACATGGACACCTTAGAGACGCTGGCCAGAGACCGCATACTTGAGGTCTTCAAGGCGGACCACGCCAACGTCCAACCCCACGCCGGGGCCCAGGCCAACATGGCCGTCTACCTGGCGCTGCTGGAGCACGGTGACACCGTGCTCGGCATGAACCTGGCGCACGGCGGCCACCTGACCCACGGCTCCCCGGTCACTTTCTCCGGCAAGTTTTACCACTTCGTGGGCTATGGGCTGGATCGGGAGACGGAACGCATTGACTACGTGGCGCTGGAAAAACTGGCACAGGAGCACCGGCCCAAACTGATCGTGGCTGGGGCCAGCGCCTACCCCCGCATCATTGACTTCGCACGCTTCGCCGAGATCGCGGAGAGTGTTGGTGCTTTATTGATGGTAGACATGGCCCACATCGCCGGTCTCATCGCCGGCGGGGCGCACCCCACCCCGGTGTCCTACGCGGACGTGGTCACCTCCACCACCCACAAGACGCTGCGGGGGCCACGCGGCGGCTTCATCCTCTGCCGCCAGGCACTGGCCCGCAAGATCGACTCCGCCGTCTTCCCCGGCACGCAGGGTGGCCCCTTGATGCACGCCATCGCCGCCAAGGCGGTCTGCTTTGGCGAGGCCCTGACGCCGGCCTTTGAAGATTACCAGCGCGCCATCGTGGAAAACGCCGCGGCGCTGGCGGAAACGCTGACCCGGGGCGGGCTGCGCCTGGTCTCCGGCGGCACCGACAACCACCTGATGCTGGTGGATCTGAGCACCGCTGGCGTCACCGGGCTTGAGGCCCAGGTGGCACTACAGGCGGCGGGCATCGTCGCCAACCGCAACGCGGTCCCCTTCGACACCCTGCCCGCCAGCGTCGCCAGCGGCATCCGGCTGGGCACCGCGGCAGTGACCACCCGCGGCCTGGGCACGGGCGAGGTCTGCCGCGTCGGCGAACTGATCCTCAAGGTCATCGCCGCCCCCGGAGACAGCGGCGTCAGCGGCGAGGTCCGGGCCGAAGTGAACGCCATCTGCGCCCGCTTTCCGGTGCCCGGCAGACGCTAGTCCCAAACGTACACTACACGGTGAACCCCGGCCGGAACCGTGCTATAATGAGGGCTCCGGTACCTGAATTCGCTCTGGAGGCGCGTGCGCATGGATGAGATGAAGGTATTCACGGGCAACGCCCACCCCAAACTGGCCCAATCTATCGCTGATTACCTGGGCCTGACGCTGGGTAAGGCCGAAATCTTCGACTTCAGCAACGAAAATATCTTCGTGCGCATCCTGGAAAACGTGCGCCAGCGTGATATCTTCATCGTGCAGCCGCTCTGCGCGCCGGTGAACCACTCACTGGTGGAACTACTGATCATGATCGACGCCATGAAGCGGGCCTCGGCGGGGCGCATTACCGCCGTCATCCCCTACTACGGCTACGGGCGCACCGACAAGAAGGACCAGCCGCGGGTGCCGATCACGGCGCGCCTCATCGCGGACCTGCTGACG
>CAZPSW010000254.1:0-2041 GCA_964589255.1 uncultured Dehalococcoidales bacterium | reverse complement strand
AACGTACTGCTGAGCGCGCTCACCGGAGATCGCGGCCAGCATCTCTTTCTCGTGACTTGATATCACTCTGTCCTCCTCTAAACGCATATTTCAGGCCCCAGTAAACTGCAGTTACACTCTTAGCATTACCCCATATATGCCGGAGGCATTCTTTTAGGGAGCAGGCCGACGGAATAGCGCGCCGCCGGGTGGCGCGGTGGACACGGTCGCATTATTGCTGCCGTGCGATTTCCCCGATCGCCCGGTCGAAACCGGCGACCATCTCGTCGATCTCATCCCGTGTGACGCACAAGGGTGGGTAGACGGGGATCGGATTACGGAACATCCCCCACAGCCCCGCCGCCATCAGCTTATTCTGGAGCGCGCGGTTGATTTCGGCGTTTTCTTCGGGACTGAAGCCGGTACCACTGTCCCTGTCTTTACAGAGCTCGATGTTGGCCATCAGGCCGAGCCCGCCCCGGACGTCCCCGACGATCTTGTGCCGGTAGAGTGTCTTAAGTTGCCCGTAGAGATAGTCACCGGAGGTCCTTGATCTCTCAACCAGGTCTTCCTGCCCCAGGATGCTGAGCGTGGTCAAGGCGGCGGCGCAGGCGGCGGCGTGCCCCTCAAAGGTGAAGGAATGCATCAACACCTCGCCGGGGCCACCTTCGAAGCGGCGGGCTACCCCGCGGGTGACGACGGCGGCGCTAATCGGCAGGTAGCCGCCGGCCAGCCCTTTGCCCAGCACCATGATATCCGGCACCACGTTAAAATGTTCCGCCGCGAACCACTTGCCCGTCCGTCCCAGCCCACAGGCGATGCAATCGAAAATCAGCAGAATGCCGTATTTGTCACAGATCGACCGTAACATCGGCCAGTATTCCGGTGGGCTGACGTGGTTAAAACTGGAAACCGGAGTGTCTATGAAGACGGCCACTGACTCGGGCCCCTGGTCTAATATCAGCTGCTCCACCTGGCGGGCACACTGCACCTCGCAGGCGGGGTACCTGAGACCCAGGGCGCAGCGTGCGCACCAAGGGTGCTCCACGTGCAGGTAGCCAGCCGGCAACGGCTCGAAATCTTCCCAGTGGAAGGAGATATCGGCGCCGGTGGCCATCGCGCCGAGGGTGGAACCATGATATGAAGACGGACTGATGATCTTGAACCGGTTGGGGAATCCGCCGATGCCGTGGTACTTGCGCGCAATCTTGAGCGCGGTCTCCACGGCCTCCGTGCCGCCATTGGCGAAGAAGACGCGGGAGAGGTCCCCCGGCGTCACCGCCGCCAGCCTTTGGGCCAGCCGGGTCTTCGGAATATTTCCGTCGTGGGTGGGGGAGAAATGCAGATCCAGCATCTGCCGGTAGGCGGCGTCAGCGACCTCCTTCCGGCCGTAACCGAGCAGGTTTGCGCCCTGGATCGTGCCCCAGTAGTCGAGGTATGTCTTGCCCCGAATGTCAGTGACACGACAGCCCTGACCCGCGGTGAAAATGTTGTACCCGTCGTCGGCGGTGAGAGTGCTCCACGGACGCAGGGACACGAAGACGTGGTCCAGGTTGGCCTGCTTCAAATCTTGAAAGTTTTCCATTCGCCTCACCCGTATCGTAAAGTTCCCTTTCCCGCCGTGTCCCGGTGCGGCGGGGCTAGTCCACCACGAAGTGCAGGTAGCTGCCGCGTGCCACCAGCTTGTCCCGGCTGTCGGTGATTTCCGCCTCGGTGATCACCGTCCGGCGATCGTCGTGCACCACTCGTGCGCTGGCACTGAGCTCCCCTTCAAACAAAGGGGGGTGTATCGTGTTCAAGCTGCACTGCGCCCCGACCACATTCTTGCCGACGCTGCTGCCGGCATAGGTCGAGGCGTGATCCAGGAGACACATGATGAGCGCCCCGTCGACGCCGCCGATGAAGTTCGCGTGCTCCGGCTTGAGCGCCACCGTGATTTCGGCGTGTCCCGGCGCCAGTGCCACGGTGCGGAAGCCCAGATCCCGCGCGAAGGGGTGCTCCGCGACCAAGGCGTTCAGGTCCTGCTGCATATCAACCTCCCGCGGGAACGCGTACCTTACTG
>CAZPSW010000253.1:1446-2102 GCA_964589255.1 uncultured Dehalococcoidales bacterium | reverse complement strand
GCCTGAACGGGGATGGTAATGAGAAATGTCAGGTAATCGGTTGCTGCCAACGTCACCATTATCGTACCTGCGCCGAGTGTGGTGATTATCTAACCTGTGATAAATTCAGCAACTACAAGAACCGCAAGGATAATCTCACCGAGATTCTTGGTGTCGGGCTGGCTGAATGGGTGTCCAAACAGGATACTCAGTAGTTCTGAACGGAGTATCCGGCGGATAACCGGGATTGAAGTAACTCCCACGAAATGAACCATCGTTCGCGATCATTAAATGCCATTAGATGACCACGGCGATTTTGGAGTTGGTGGAGACGCGGACAAACAGGGGGACGTTTGCTTGACATGCCCTTGCTGCAGTGCTATCCTCGTACATAATAAAGAGGCCGCGAGTAGTTCGTGGCCTCTGGCAATTTGAGGGAGGTTGTCAACCTGATTTATCAAGGGCTGTCAACCTGATTGTTTGAAAACTAAATAGATTTGAGGCTGGTTCCAGCTTCAAGAAACCGCCGACATCCTGATTATTGTCAGCATAACTTTTAAGCTAGTTGTCCACCTGATTTTTGCTCCGTGGTACTGTAATACCCGCTTCTGAGAATGACGGTCCGTGCTACCCAAAAGCATTCCATTTCTTCGCGCCACCGGCCTGTTGCCCGGTTT
>CAZPSW010000253.1:0-1436 GCA_964589255.1 uncultured Dehalococcoidales bacterium | reverse complement strand
TTTATTTGGCGGCGGTAATGGAAACAAGTTTTGACGCCGCGGCTACCTTGATGTCCCCGACCCCACCGTCCGCGTCCGCCATGATGACGACGTTACCATCCGCGTCATAGATCAGCAGCGAACCATAGGCTTCCCCGGTGGACGACGCTCCGAGCGCCATCAATGGCTGTCCCTCGGCATTGCGCAGCAGCTGCACTGCGCTACCTTCGCGGTTGACGCCGAGCATATGGGCCGCCTCTTTGCTTGGGCCGTAGATCAGGTGAACGCCCCGGCCCGCGGTATCAGCGCCGATCCACTGAGTCAGCACACCCTCGCTGTTGGCCATGATGATAACACCGGCGTCAGTGGTTTCGGAGGCCTTCAGCGTCATCACCGGGTGGGTGCCGGCGACGTTGGTGATCACCAGTTCGGAGACCGTCATCCGCGTCACCCCGCCGAGCTGTCGTGCCACTTCCAGACTGACGGCATCGCGGAAAGCCGCCGCGTCCTCGGGCACCGCGCCGGCACTTTGGGCGGCGATTTCCTCCCGCACGATAGCACGCACCGCGTCGTCGGTCAGCCCCGATGGGCGGCAGCCCGAGACGCTCAGCAACAGCACCGGGACCAGGAAGATCAAACAGATGTATTTACGCATACCGGTTTCCTCCGCGTATTTTACAAAAGGGTGGGTGACACCCGGATTAAGATGGGGCGTTCCGGCCCTGAATCAGGCCGCGCGCGTAGCCGATCTCACCGAGGTGCTGCCAGCTATGGGCCAGCAGCCCGTTGAGCCAACCGCCGACGGTGGCGCCGGCCCTGGCGCCGGGATAGTCAGCGACCCGCTCGATGTCGTCCGCGGACATCCCCCAGAGCAGTGTCTGCGAACGCTCCACTACGGCGGTGTGATAGTCCAGCAGGACAGCGGCATCCGGGACCTTGAAGGCGGCGGCCTCTTCGGGGCTGTGCCCGGTACCGGAGTCTTTGGGGTCCGGCGCGCGGCCAAACCGGGTATGCCAGCCGTCCCCGAGGTACACCTGTTCCGCGTGAAACACGTCGCAGAGATGCCGGTCCTGGGCGCGCGCGATGTGCCAGGCAATCCAGGCGATGCTATTGGCGCGCGAGCCCGGACGCGTGTTCAAATCCCCCGCGGTCAGGTCTTTCAAATGCCGTTCCATTGAGGCCACGGTGCGCGCGTACGAATTCACGTAGAGTTCCTGCCAGTCCATGTCTTTACCTCACTTCCGGTCAATACCGGATCAAATTTCCCGGTTGATACCAGCTCTTTCCAACGGTCGCGTCCCCTGGGGCCGAGGTGTGCCACTGCCCGCTCCTGCAGACGGGTGAAGAGTGCCCCGATCTCCGTTAGTTCCTGCGCCGTGAAAATGTCAAACAGGTAGTTGATCGAGGCCGCCCTGGTGGCCTGCCGCAGGTAGCGTTCGCCCTTCGCCGTCAGCGCC
>CAZPSW010000252.1:0-2131 GCA_964589255.1 uncultured Dehalococcoidales bacterium | reverse complement strand
GGGACCACAAGGCAGGCACCCGCGCCAACTATTACATCTCACGGGAACTGGCCAGGGAAGGGATTTCCACCGAGCTGGCAGAGGTGGCATGGGAAGAAGAAGACATCGACGCCTGGGACCAGGCAAAGATCGACCGCGTCGAAGGGCTCTACGGCCGGTACTTCCGGAACCACACCAAAGCTGAGCTCTACCGCACCGCGCAGGCGCACCGCTGGATGATATTCCCGGTCTCCACCCCGGCGGACCTGCTACAAAACGAACAGTTGAAATCACGGGACTTCTGGATTCAGATTGATCACCCGGAATTGGGTGAAAGCGTGACCTTCCCCGGCCTGTTCTGCAAGCCCGGCGAGGGCCTTTTCCAATCACCCTACCGCCGCGCGCCGCGGCTGGGGGAACACCAGGCGGAGATCGAGGCGGAGCTCGGAAATCTATCCGAGGACGGGCCGCCGCCACCGCCGCGGGCCAACCCGCGAAACGCTTTGACCGGCCTGAAGGTGGTCAATTTCGGCGCCTACATGGCGGGCCCCATCGCGAGCAAACAACTGGCCGCCGGCGGGGCCACCGTGGTGCGCATCGAATCGCCCCGGACGCCGGACGCGATGCGTCACATGGGCGCCAACATGGACGGCATCAGCGGCATGAACCGCAGCCTCTACTTCGCCGATCCGAATACCGGCAGCCACGGCATCAGCCTGGACCTGCGTCACCCGGAGGGACTGGCACTGGCGCGGAAACTGGTGGCCTGGGCGGATGTCACCGTGGAGAGCATCGCGCCGGGCGCGCTGGACCGGCTCGGCCTGGGCTATGCAGACCAGCGCCAGATCAATCCCGCGGTGGTGATGCTATCCAGCAAGGGGCAGGGCGCCACCGGCCCCGCCAGGGATACACTAGGCATTGGCACCATACTGCAGAGCCTGGCCGGCTTCACCCACCTCACCGGCTGGGCGGACCGGCCCGGCGTCGGCACCACGCTGCCCTACTGTGATTACGTGGCCCCGGCGCTGGAGACGTACGCCATCATGGCCGCGCTGGACTACCGGCGGCGCACCGGGAAAGGCCAGTACATTGACTGTTCACAACTGGAACTGAGCCTCTTCTACATGGCACCGGCATTCCTCGATCTGACGGTCAATCACCGGGAGCAGAGCCGCACCGGGAACCGGCATCCGGATTACGCCCCCCACGCCGCGTTCCGGTGCCGCGGCGAGGACCGCTGGTGCACCATCGCGGTGGCCGGCGACGCTGAGTGGCAGAGCCTCTGCCGGGCCCTGGGGATGCCGCCGCAGATGGCGGTGCCACGGTTTGCCACCGCCGCCGGCAGGAAACAGCACGAGGACGAACTTGAGGCATTGCTCGAGGCGGAAACGGTGCGCTACCAGGCCCACGAACTGATGGAATTACTACAGCAGCACGCCGTCAGGGCGGGCGTGGTGCAAACGGGGGAAGACCTGCTCGCCGACCCTCAACTCAGGGCGCAGGGTTTCTACCAGTTGGTGTCGCACCCGGAGATCGGGGACTATCACGCCTGCGGCATGCCCTACCGGTTCTCGGTGACGCCACCGGCGCTCACCAAGGCCGCGCCCTGCCTCGGCGAGGACAACGAGTACGTCTGTACCCGGCTACTGGGGCTGACCGACGCGGAATTCGTCAGCCTGCTCCAGGCCGGTGTGTTCGGGTGAATCACCCGGCGCCAGGCCTTCACTCCCCGGTGAAATTGGGAGGCCGTTTCTCCACGAACGCCTTGACCGCTTCCACGTGGTCCGCGGTCGACCGCACCAGGGCCTGCGTCCGCATCTCGTCGTCGATCTGGGTGATCAGATCGTTCTCCAGGCCCTGGTAGACCAGTTGCTTGGTATAACCCACCGCAATCGGCGGTGACTTGGCCAGCTTCTCCGCGAAAGCGGTGGCCTCTTTGAGGAGTTCCTCCGCGGGCACCACCCGGCGCACCAACCCCATCGCCAGGGCGTCCGCGGCGCTGATCATGTCCCCGCTGAGCATAATCTCCAGCGCCATGCTGGTGCCCACCACCCGCGGCAGGTAATAGCTCTGCCCCGCGTCCGGTACCAGGCCCCGCTTGATGTAGACGGAGGTGAAACGGGCAGTATCAGATGCGATCCGGAAGTCGCAG
>CAZPSW010000251.1:0-2155 GCA_964589255.1 uncultured Dehalococcoidales bacterium | reverse complement strand
TCATCACCACCGCCTGCGCCAGTCACTGCGGTGGCGGCTGCCTGCTGAAGGTACACGTCCGCGACGGAGTGATCCGGCGCATCGAGACCGACGACGGCGCGGAACCACAGCTGCGGGCCTGCCTGCGCTGCCGCGCCTACCGCCAGCGCGTCTATGATCCGGAACGTATCAGGTACCCCCTGCGCCGCACCGGGCCACGTGGTGCCGGGGAGTTTGAGCGCATCAGCTGGGACGAGGCGTTGGACACCATCGCGGCGCAACTGGCGCGCGTGCGGCGGGAATCCGGCCCCGCCTCGGTGCTTCACATTGGCGGTGGCGGGGACACCATGGCGCTCCACAGCAACGCCCTGATAGCGCAACTCCTGAAACAGACCGGCGGCGCCACCTTGCAGTGGGGCAATGCTTCCTTCGAGGGGGCGCGTTACGCCTGCCAGGCGAGCTACGGCACGCTGGTGGTGATCGGTGACGTCTACGGGCTGATAGACTCGAAACTGATCATCCTCTGGGGCGTCGACCCGGCCACCACGATCCAGAACACCAACACCACCTGGTTTCTGGCCCGGGCCCATGAATCCGGCACGAGGGTGATCGCGGTTGACCCGCGTTTCACGGATAGTGCCGCCGTCCTCGCCGACCGTTGGCTGCCGATACTGCCGGGCACGGACTGCGCCGCCCTACTGGCGATGGCGCACACCATGATCACGGAAGACCTTTATGACCGGGTCTTCATCGCGAAATACACCATCGGTTTTGAGAAGTTCGCGGATTACGTGCTGGGTAAGGACGACGCGGTGCCCAAGACACCCGAATGGGCCGCTCGCGTCACCGGTCTGGCGGCGGAGAGTATCAGCGTGCTGGCCCGCGAATACGCCGCCGCCAAACCGGCGGCCCTGATCGGCGGCATCGCGCCGGGACGCACCGCCTACGGTGAGCAGTTCCACCGCGCGGTGCACGCCCTGGCCGCGATGACGGGCAACATCGGCGTGCGCGGCGGCTGGGCGGGACGCCTCAACGAAGGCGGCAAGATGTTCGGTGGTTTTGACTTTAAGGTGCAGCCCTTCCCGGGCCTGAATGACAACCCGGTTGAGGCGGGGAAGCCGCCGCGCCCGGACTCCCTGCCGATATTCTTCGGCGATAATTCCAGCGCCCGCATCCACCACGCTAAGATCGCAGACGCCATCCTCGAGGGGAAACCGGGCGGCTACCCGGCGGACATCAGAATGGCGCTTATCTTTCAGACCAACCCGGTCAACCAGTTCCCGAATACGAACCGCATGACCCGGGCCCTGGAGAAGCTCGATTTCATCGCCGTAGGGGAGCAGGTGATGACCGCCACCGCGCGTTACGCGGACATCCTGCTGCCGGTCTCCACTTTCATGGAACGTGAGGACCTGCGGACCGGTGGTTCGCCGCCTTTTTACGCCTATGTCAACCAGTGTCTTGCGCCGCAGTACGAGTCGAAGTCCCTAAAGGAGATACGGGACTTGCTGGCAACCCGCCTTGGATTACCCGACGAGAGCCATCTCAGTGACGGGAACAGGCTCCGGGATATGCTGCGGGACAGCTACGTACCGGACGTCGACGAGCTTAAGGCTCGCGGCGTCTACCGGGTGCCTCAGACCGGGCCCAACGTGGCTTTCCGGGAGCAGATCGAGGACCCAGAGAACCATCCCTTCCCCACACCGTCGGGTAAGATCGAGATCTACGCGGCATGTCTGGCCGAAAAGCATAATCGCGACATCCCGCCGATCCCCACCTATATCGAGCCCTGGGAAGGCCCGCGGGATCCGCTGACGGCCAAGTTCCCGCTGCAGATGGTGACGACGCATTTCAAACGGCGCGCCCACAGCCAGTTCGAGAATGTCCCCTGGCTGCGCGAATTAATGCCGCAGGCGCTGCGTATGAGTACGGCAGACGCCGTGCGCCGCGGCATCCGGGGTGGCGACACCGTGCGCGTCTTCAACGAACGCGGTGAAGTGATCGTGCCGGTAAATGTTACCCAGCGCATCATGCCCGGCGTGGTGGAACTGCCGCAGGGGGCCTGGTACCGCCCGGACGCACAGGGCCGGGACCACGGCGGCTGCACCAACGTGCTCTCCCGGGACACCCACTCGCCGGGGGGCGCTTCATGCTACAATACAGCGTTGGTGGAAGT
>CAZPSW010000250.1:0-2156 GCA_964589255.1 uncultured Dehalococcoidales bacterium | reverse complement strand
GCAACTGCCGCCCCGGTCCGGGTCGGACAGCCTCTGTTGCCGTTGGCGCTTCACGATGTCGAAGCGGATCACGTGACGCCGCCAGTACCCGATCACACCGGAGGAGAAACCGAAGACCTCGATCGCCAGGCCGGATGCCAGCGCCAGCAGCGGATCAAGCCGCAGCACCAGGATGAAAAACGGCGAAAAAGGCACCGCGTCGCCGATGCCGCTCATCACCGCTACAGTGGCGATGGCCACCGCCACCGGGAACATGAACCAGAGTGAGGTGTCGATCATGGTGTCGTCCTTGTTTCGCGGCGGGAAAGATAACCGCCGCGGATACCGTATCATACTCCGCCGCCAGTGGTGTTTCAAGAACCGTGAAAGGCGTCGCCGTCTGCCCCCGCCGCTTCTTTCGCCGTGGCAATAATGCCCGGTTTGGGATAGAATAGGGTAGCCCACCGCCAGAACGGGGGCATGAAGTGATAACACAGGAGCGTATTTCAAAGATGGACTGGGGAAAGCGGAACCGCATGGCCCAACTGATACCGGAGGATGGCCACACCCTCTTTATGCCGATCGACCACGGCTACTTCCAGGGGCCGACGCGGATGCTGGAGAAGCCGGGCCAGACCCTGGCGCCGTTGATGCCTTACGCGGACGCCGTCTTCGTGACGCGCGGGGTGCTGCGCGCCGCCATCGATCCCACCACCAGCAAACCGATCATACTGCGCGTCTCCGGCGGTGCCAGCATGGTTGGTGGCGACCTCTCCAATGAGGGCCTGAGCTGCTGTTTCGAGGACGTGCTCCGCCTTAATGCGTCGGCGGTGGGGATTTCAATCTTCGTCGGCAGCGACTATGAAAAGGAGTCCCTGCTGAACCTCACCAAACTGGTTGATGAGGGCGAGAAATACGGCATCCCGGTGATGGCGGTGACGGCGGTGGGCCGTGAACTGGAGAAACGGGACGCGCGCTACCTGGGCCTCGCCAGTCGTATCGCGGCGGAGCTTGGCGCCAGCGTCGTGAAAACGTACTGGTGTGAAGACTTCGACAAGGTGGTGCACGGCTGCCCGGTGCCGGTGGTGATGGCCGGCGGTCCCAGGGTGGAGACCGAACTTGAGGTATTTGAATTCGTGCACGACGGCATGGTCAAGGGCGCCATCGGCGTCAACCTGGGCCGTAACATCTGGCAGAACCAGCACCCGGTGGCGATGATGCAGGCCATTCGCGCCATCATCCACGGAGGCGCCGACCCACCCGCCGCGCAGGCCGTCTACGACGCCGCCAGGGCGCCGGCCTAACCGCCGTGATGGCACCCGCTACGATGCGCGTGGCGCGCTGGTACCATAACCGGGACGTGCGCGTCGAGGAAATGCCGGTGCCGGCCATCGGGCCTGATGAAATACTGTTGCGCATCGAGGCCAGCGGCATCTGCGGCAGCGATGTCATGGAATGGTACCGTCTGCACAAGGCGCCGTTGGTGCTGGGGCATGAGATCGCGGGATGCGTCGAGGCGGTGGGTGACGCCGTCAGGGACTACCGCGCGGGGGACCGCATCACAGTGGCGCACCACGTGCCCTGCAATACCTGTGAATTATGTCTCGGCGGTCACCATACCGCCTGCGAAACGCTGCACCGGACCAGCATCGACCCCGGTGGGCTGGCTGAGTACGCGAGGTTGCCCGGAATTAACGTCGACCGCGGTATTTTCCGCATCCCCGACGCCGTCTCCTACGAGATGGCCACCTTCACCGAGCCTCTGGCCTGCGTACTACGGGGCCTGGGGCGGTTGGATTTACAGCCGGGAAATTCCTTACTGGTGATCGGCAGCGGCATCGCCGGGCTGATTTACGTGCTGCTGGGGCGCTATTTCAAGGCCGGTAGCGTGATCGCCACGGACCTTAATGCGGCACGCCTGGAGATGGCGCTTAAGCTGGGTGCGGACCACGCGGTGGACGCTGCCACGGACATGCCCGCCTTCCTCCGGGAGGTCAACCGGGGACGGCTGGCGGACCGCGTCGTGCTCTGTACCGGCGCGACCGCCGCGATACGACAGGCGCTCGATTCGGTGGCCAGCGGTGGCCGCGTGCTCTTCTTCGCGCCAACCGAGCCGGGGACCACCTCCCCACTCTCGGTGAACGATGTCTTCTGGCGCCGTGACGTGACGCTGACAA
>CAZPSW010000249.1:0-2194 GCA_964589255.1 uncultured Dehalococcoidales bacterium | reverse complement strand
CAGCCGCTAACGCAGCCGGAAACGGCCACCGAAAGGCGGTGGTGCGCCATCAGGCGTTCGTGCGGCGGCAAGAGGTCCGCGATCAATTCCGTGACGCCCATCTCACGCAGGGCGCCCTCTATCTCTTTTTTCAGTCCCCGCACCTCGATGTTCTGCCCGGTACAATTGAAATACTGGGCGTGGCAGAGTTCCACCTTGAAGAGGTCGATCTCGCGCTCCAGGATGGCGCGGGCAGACTTTGCCATGCGCTCGAGCAGGTCCGACTCCCCTTCCGCGATGCGTTTTTCATATTCCCGCCGGCGCTTTTCTTCCGGTACGGCCTTGAAGTAGAGCCGCTTCACCGGTTTCAGGTCCTCGAGGTCCACCGTATCCGCACCGCGCTTCCGGGCGCGGCGCTCGGAGAGCAATTTTATACTTTCTTTGACGCTGTCCCCGATGGGCATTTTAACGAAACTTTCAACCGCCGCCGTCTGCCACTGCATCAATCTTCCCCCTTGTTCTGGCCGTAGCCTAACAACAGCAATCCGCCGCCGCGTCATCCCCGGCGGCGCCGGGATTAGTGACCGTGTAACCGGCGTCGGCCACCGCCGCCGCCAGCACCGGGCGCCGCACCAGTGCCGGGTCATGGGTCACCCGTGCCAGGCTGTTTTCCAGTTCCACCTCGGCGCTGAGCACGCCGGGTACCGCCGCCAGGGCATTGCTCACCCTTTCCGCGCAATTACCACAGGTCATGCCGCCCACCGCGAGCAACGTCTTCTTGGCCGGGCTGCCACCCTGGAGCAGCTTCCGGAAGAAGGGCAGCACGCCGACGCGTTTCACGATGCTGGACAGCGGCTCCTCCCCGATGGACTCCTCGCGTTTGAACTCGATGGCCGTCTCGATGGCGCGCAACAGGGTGTCCTTGTCCGCCAGTTTGAAGACCTCGTAGCCTTCCTGGTGAAAGCGTCCGAACTTACCGCCGATGAAAATGCGGTGGCCGATGTCCTCGTAGGCGTAGACACCGGTGGGGCAGAATTTGACGCAGTTACCGCAGAGGTCGCAGGCCTTTTGGTCAATCTCCGGGACACCTTTTCGGATCAGTATCGCGTTGCGGCGGCAGCGGTCAACGCAGATATAGCATTCGGTGCAGTTGTCGGGCGCCGTGATCACGGGGCGCGCCGCCCCGGCGACGCCGAATTCACGCGCTTCTGGGGCCTCACAGCCGTTGACGCAGCCGGAGATGGTGACCTTGAACTTGTGGTGCGCCAGGATGCGTTCGCCCTCCGGCAGCATGTCGGCGATCATTTCGGTGACGCCGAGCTCGCGGAGTCTTTCGGTAATCTCTTTTTGCAGTTCCCGCACCTCGATGTTCTGGGAGACGCAGCGGAAATACTGGGCGTGACACATCGTCACCGTGAAAAGGTCGCACTGGCGCGCCAGGATGGCGTGGGCGGACTTTGCCATGCGTTCGCGGAGGTCGGTCTCCCCTTCGGCGACGCGCTTGTCCAGTTCCGCGTTACGCGCTGCCTCGCTGACGCGGTCGTAATAGATCGGCTTGGCGCGCGCCACATCCTCGGCGCTGACGCTGGTCCCGCCCCGGCCCCGCGCCAGGCGCTCGCAGTAGATCTTGGTGATCTCTTTGAGGCCGTCGGAGACCGGCATCGGTACGAAAGTCTCAACCGCAGTTGTTTCCCACTCCATGTCACATCCCTCCTGTGGCGCCGTTATCATAATATCAATTTTCGAGAGGCGGCGCCCCCGTATCCCGGAGGCGCCTGCTATGAGATGTACTTATCCGGGTCCGCGTCGAAGGCGCTCTTGCGGCCGGCGGAGCAGAAATAGTATTTCTTGCCGCCGTGCTCCGAAACCGCTACCGCGGTGGCCTCATCGACTTCCATCTTGCAAATCGGATCAATCGCCATGTTGTGTCTCCTTATTCTCTAATACCCTGTTTACGTTACCATTAAACGGTACAGGTCAACGCGTTTCCGGTGGTCTGAAATTCTTCAGTCGTAAGGAGTTTGATACCACCGTAACGGAACTCACCGCCATCGCCAGTGCCGCCAGCACCGGGTTCAATAAACCGAATTCCCCGAAGAAGAAACGCAGGCCCTGGGGCACGCCGACCTGGCCCCAAACGAGGAACAGCGCACCGGCGGCGATGGGTATCAACAGCACGTTGTAGGCGAAGGCCCAGAAGAGGTTCTGCTTGATC
>CAZPSW010000248.1:0-2213 GCA_964589255.1 uncultured Dehalococcoidales bacterium | reverse complement strand
CACCAACGACTGCGCCATGTGCATGATCAGCCCCAAGCTGATAGAGGTGGACAAGAACCTCAACATCGAGATCATCACCAATGCCCGTGTCGAGACTGTCGCCGGCGAGGCCGGACATTTCACCGCCAAGGTACTGAAAAGACCGCTCTACATTGACGTTGAGAAGTGCACCTCCTGCGGGGACTGTGTCACCGCCTGCCCGGTGGACCTGATCAACGAATTCGAGACGGGCCTGAACCAGCGCCAGGCCGCCTACAAGCGCTACCCGCAGGCGATCCCCTCAGCGATGTCGATCACCAAGGCGGCGCGCCCCCCATGCAAGCTCGCCTGCCCCGCCGGCTGCAACGGCCAGGGCTACGTGGCGCTGATCTCCAAGGGCAAACACGTTGAGGCGCTGGACCACATCAAGCAGTGGATTCCGCTGCCCTCATCGATCGGGCGCATCTGCCACCACCCCTGCGAAGGGGAATGCAACCGCGGTGAGATAGACGAACCAATCGGCATCGCCCCCCTGAAGCGTTTCGCCGGGGACTACGGCCGGGCGCTACGACAGCGGGGTGAAGGGCCCCCGGAGGTAAAACCGGTCATCGATACCGCCAAGCCGAAGGTGGCGGTGATCGGCGCCGGGCCATCGGGCCTGACCTGCGCCCAGGACCTGGTCAAGCTGGGCTATCCGGTGACCGTCTTCGAGGCGGGTGCGGCGCCGGGCGGACAGCTCTATTCCAGCATTCCGAAATACCGGCTGCCGAAGGACGTTTTGGCGGCGGACATACAGGACGTACTGGACCTGGGCATCGAGCTTAAATTAAATAGCCCCATCGACGCCAATAATTCGCTCGCTGCGCTGCAAAAGGAATACGGCGCCGTTTACCTCGGCATCGGTGCGGGGAAGAGCCGTAACCTACCCATCCCCGGCACCGACCTGCCCCAGGTGCAGCTGGCGCTGGACTTCCTCAGGGACGCCAACGAGGATAAGGAATGCGCCCTCGGGGACCGCGTGATGGTGATCGGCGGCGGCAACGTGGCGATGGACGTGGCGCGCACCGCGCGCCGGCTGGGTGCCACCGATGTTCACGCCATCTGCCTGGAATCAGAGTCGGAGATGCTGGCCCATAGCTGGGAGATCACCGAGGCCAAAGAAGAGGGCGTCAAGGTCTCCTGCCGTTATGGGCCGACGCGCATCGTGGAGAAAGATGGGCGGGTCAGCGGCATCGAGTTCCAGAAATGTCTCTGCGTATTCAACGAAGAAGGGCATTTCGTGCCCACCTTCGACGCTGATGATCTGACCGTATTTGACTGTGACAGCGTGATCATCGCGATCGGCCAGGCGACAGACCTGACGGTATTGCCGGAAGGCAGCCAGGTGAACGCCACGCCGGGCGGCTGGCTGGTGGCCGACGCGCTGACCCTGGCCACCGGGGAGGCCGGTATCTTCGCCGATGGTGACGCCGTGACCGGCCCCAAATCCGCCGTCTAAGCGATGAAACACGGCCACGAAGCGGCCACCTCGATCGACCGCTACCTGCGCGGCGTTGACCTCAGCGAAGGCCGTGAATTTCTGCCCAAGGACGCGGCGCCGATTCCGGCGGGTAAACACCCCCAGATGGCACGCATACAGCCACGCCAGGCAGCCGCCGCCAGCCGCGCGCAGACCTTCGCGGAAATAGAGGAAACCTATAGCGTGGAAGAGGCGGTGCGGGAGGCGGAACGCTGCCTCAATTGCGGGCTCTGCTCCGAATGCATGCAGTGCGTCACCGCCTGCCAGGCGAATGCGGTAGACCACACCCAGACCGAAGAATTAGTAGAGATCGAAGTGGGCTCGGTGGTGCTGGCCCCCGGTTTCCGCCCCTTCGACGCCAGCCTGAAAACGGAATACGGCTACGGGCGTTTCGCCAACGTCGTCACCGCCACCGAATTCGAGCGCATTCTCTCCGCCTCCGGCCCGTTTCAGGGCCAGGTACTGCGGCCCTCGGACGCCAGCCACCCGGTGCAGATCGCCTGGATACAGTGCGTCGGTTCACGGGACGAGACCTGCGGTAACGTTTATTGTTCCTCCGTCTGCTGCATGTACGCCACCAAGGAAGCGATCATCGCCCGGGAGCACGAGAACGCCATCCAGCCGACCATATTTTTCAATGACCTGCGGGCCTTCGGCAAAGGCTTTGAGCGCTACTACGAAGCGGCCAAGGGCCAGTTCGGGGTACGCTACCGGC
>CAZPSW010000247.1:0-2226 GCA_964589255.1 uncultured Dehalococcoidales bacterium | reverse complement strand
CCGTCGAGGCCAGTTACGCGCTCTATAAACGATACCGTCACGATTGGCTGCCGAAAACGATCGCGATCGAAGATTTGGAGGGCGAGGACCGGAGCGCGCTGCTCGACGAACTGGGCATCCACGAGGCCACCTACCAGAATTTACGGCGAGGGCTGGCCCACCTGACACGCCTCGCTTTTCTGAAGCCGGAGGCCGCTGACGACTCCGTGAAACGCCTCATGGGCTACCTTGAGAGGGGCATCAACGTGGTGCTCGAATTCGGGCGCTACCGGGACATCGCCGCCTACATGCTGGTGGCCAACATGATCACGCGCCGCATCTACGACAGCTACCAGGAACGCACCGAGAAGGCGATGGCCGGGGGAGAACCGGAACCACGGCGGCTGGTAATCACCATAGAGGAGGCGCATAAATTCCTCAGCCCCGAGCTGGCGTCACAGACCATCTTCGGCACCATCGCCCGCGAAATGAGAAAATACAACGTCACCCTGCTGGTAGCGGACCAGCGCCCATCCGGCATCGACGAGGAAGTGATGAGCCAGCTGGGCACCAAGGTGACCTTCCTCATGGACAACGAAAGGGACGTTGACAGCGTGCTGGCCGGGGTCTCCGGCAAGAGCGAATTAAAGTCCGTGCTGGCACGGCTGGAATCCCGGCAGCAGGCACTGATCTTCGGCCACGCGGTGCCGATGCCGGCACCGGTGCGGGTGCGTAACTACGACGCCGAATTCTACCGGGACATCGGCGCCCGGGACGAGGGAGAGGTGAAAGCGGACGCCGACGCCTCGGTCGACGACCTCTGGAAATAACGCTTTACCGGGTGTAGCTGCGTTTCACCTTCACCAGCGGCAGTAATCCCTCAACATCACGGTGGCGGCAAAGCTCGTTGCCCGGCGTCAGCACGGCAGCGGTACCCATCGCCACCGCCAGGCGGCAGGCGTCCCGCAGCGATTGGCCCTTCGCCAGCTTCAGTGCCAGACCGGCCACGGCACAGTCCCCGGCACCGACGGTGCTGCGTACCTTCACCTCCGGCGGGCGGGCACTGACGACCTGCCCCTCCCGCGCCGCAGTCAGGCCCAGGTCACCCCGCGTGATGACGACGTTCTCCACCCCGGCCGCCACCAGTTCCCTGGCGGCGGCCACGATCTGGTCCTCGGTGTCCAGTGGGCGTCCCAGCAGTTCCCGCGCCTCCCGCACGTTGGGCGTGACGAGGAACGGCTTCGCCTTGATGCCCTGCGCCAGCCAGTCCCCGTCACAGTCCAGCACGCTGCGCACGCCGTATTCCTTCGCCTCCTGGATCATGTCGCAATAAACGCTCTTACGCACCCCGGGCGGCACGCTGCCGCCGAGCACCACCAAGTCCGGCTTGGGAAAGAGTTGCAGCACCTTACGGTGGAAGCGCTCAAACTCCGCGCTGGTGATGTGCGGGCCCGGCGAATCAATGCGCGTCTGGCACTGCGTTTTTAAGTCCGTGATGATGTAATTGGAACGTGTCTCGTGGGAGATGGGGGTGAAGTTATAGGCCACCGCGGCCTCATCAAGCAGGATCTGGAGCATCTGGCCGGTGGCCCCGCCGACGAAGCCGTAAGCCACCGCGCGGCCGTGCATTTCCTGTATGGCGCGGGAAACGTCTATCCCCTTGCCGCCGGCGTAGCGCGTCACTTTGGTGTAGCGGTTCGTTTCGTCCAGGGCCAGGCCGTGGACATAAATCACCCGGTCAATGCAGGGGTTCAGGGTCACGGTGGCGATCAAATTACATACCCCGCGGGTTCAGCAACATAACTTAGAATTATGGAGTAAACGGGGGCGCGGGTCAAGGAGAAAGAGTCAAAGAGGCGCAGCCTCTTAGGAAATATATGCGGGGTGGGGTTGGGGGTCTACTTTAACGGCGGTATCACCGCTTTGCAGGTTCTACGGTCAATTTGAATGAGATTGGTCTTGAAGGTAAAGACCTCTGAAAAGACCTCTTCACCATGGGCGTTTTCTGCCGTAATCAACCATTCACCCCCAACCCCCTCGAAAGTGATCTGGCCCTTTGGGGCCACTTCACCTCTCGAAAAACGCTCCTCGTAAATTGTGAGAACCTGATCTGCCTGGTTCTCCACCACGATGTCGAAAGAAGGGACGCCGTATACGGCCGGTTCCACTGGGGCGCAGCCACTGGAGACCAGCAAGATAGCCAGGGGCAGCGGGACAACCATCAAAACACGCTTCAGCATGCCCACA
>CAZPSW010000246.1:0-2229 GCA_964589255.1 uncultured Dehalococcoidales bacterium | reverse complement strand
GTAAAAAACATCTACGGCCTGCAACCGCAGGGAACACGCGTCAAGCTGCACGGTGAATTCATCAACACCCGTGATTTCGCGCTGATGGTGACGGACATCTACGCTGTGGCGCGCCCAGAGCTCAACATTATGGACGCCGTCATGGCGATGCAGGGGGAGGGCCCCGCCGGCGGCACCCCAAGGCACCTGGGACTGGTGCTGGCCTCACGGGACGGGGTGGCGCTGGACGCGGTGGGCTGTCACATCATCGGGCTGGGAAGACAGGCGGTGCATACCACGCGTCACGCCGCCGCACGGGGCCTGGGCACCGCTGACCTGGGGCAAATCGAGGTGCTCGGTGAAGACCTGGAGTCCGTGGTCTGCCGGGATTTTAAGCTGCCCGCCAACGCCACCAGCACCTTCCTCAACGCCATCTCCTACCTGCTGCCGCGCCGCCAGTCCGAGGCGCTGATATTGCGCCTGCTGTCCCGGCCCGTGGTCAACTTCAATAACTGCACCGGTTGCGGCGAATGCGTCCAGGTCTGCCCCACCACCGCGGTGCTGCTGCACCACGGCAAGGCGGAAATCGAGTACGACCGCTGCATCCGCTGCCTCTGCTGCTCCGAAGCCTGCCGCGACGACGCCATGGAGCCAGAGCGTCCGCTACTGGCGCGCATCGCTCTAGGCGGGATGCGCCGCGGGAAGTAAATTGGCACCTCGTTGTATAATGGCGCCATGACACGCCGTGAAAATGACCTGCGCGCGGAAAGAATGGCCCGCGGCTTCCCGGAGCAAAAGGGTTACCGCACGCTGACCACCAACTATCACTGCCGCTACGGGGAGATTGGCATCATCGCTGAGGACGGCGCCACACTGGTCTTCGTTGATGTCAGGAGCAAGCAGGGCGGCGGCTATGGCGGCGCCGGCGAACCAATCACCGCCGCGAAACGCCGCAAATTACGTCTCACCGTAGACCGGTACCTTTCCCAATTGACGCGGTATCCCGAAGATTGCGCCTGGACGTGGTGCTGGTGATCTTTCGGGGGCCAAGCCAGACGGCACAGATCGAGCACCTGGAGCACGCCGTCGGTGGCGACGAGGGCTGACTTTACCCGCACCGGGGCCGGTGCTAAAATGGACGCGTATGCCGATTTACGATTTCCACCGCCCCGGTCCCGCCGCGAGGCGACGCGCCCCGCGCGAAGACAATATACCGTTGCCAGTGAGGGACCATTCCTGATGGACCGCGCCGCCGGGACCTACCGCATTACCGACGCCAACCTGAACCGTTTTGCCGAGGGGTTGCGTTTCCTTGAAGAGACCGCGCGGCTCTACTGTGATGACGCCGCCACCACCCTGGAACTGAAGACGCTGCGGCACCAGATCGTGATCGCGGACAGCGCTTTCAACCGCCGCCTGATGCTGGCGCGGGACGCCGCGGCGGACGTCGGCTCGGACACCGCGGTCAGTGACGAACTGCCGCAGAAGAGCCTGGCGGAACTGGTGGTAGCCAACTCGCGCCGCGTCCAGGAAGCCCTCCGTGTGCTAGAGGAACTGGCCCGCCTGCCCCTGATGCAGCAGCACCTCCAGCTGGCAGAACTGCGCCGGGCGCGTTTCCGCTGCTACGAGATCGAACAGCACCTGGTGCTGCGCCTGGGACACGCCTCCCGGCTGCAACGCCTGCCCGAACTCTCTCTTTTCATCGATGACGCCTTGCTGCGAGAGGACAATCCCCTGCCCCTGACGCGCACCGCCGCCGGGGCCGGTGTCAGTAGCGTCCACCTGGGCGCCAGCCGCGGGCCGAAAAGGGAACGCCTGGCGCTGGCGGAGGCACTGCACACACTTTGCACCGGACTCAATGTTTTGTTTATAATGGGGAGCGACCTTGACATCGCGCTGGCGGTGGACGCCGACGGCCTCTACCTTGAAGAGGATGACATCAGTGTCAACGCGGCGCGGGAACTAATGCCGCCGGATGCCGTCATCGGTGCCGCGGTAGACGGGGCCGAGGCCGCGGTGGTGGCGGCGGAAGCGGGCGCGGACTACATTATCTTTGAACACCGCGCCGGTACCCTGGAGGCATTGACGCAGGTACGCTGGGACTGTGGCCTGCCGCTGCTGGTCCGCGGCGAGGTGACCGGGAAGGACCTGGCGCCGGTGCTGGCGGCTGGCGCCGACGCCATCGGGTTGGACCATCGTATCAGCCGGGAGGCGGACGTGAGCGCGGCCATTAGGCACCTGGTGACGCAA
>CAZPSW010000245.1:0-2269 GCA_964589255.1 uncultured Dehalococcoidales bacterium | reverse complement strand
GCATTCCTCGAGGGACATGGTGGGCTCCACGCAGGCGGCGTCATTGTTCACCAGATCCGCCAGCTTACCGCCGTTTTGCGCCCGTTCGGCCACGTCCGTCCATTCCACCACGCCGCCGAACTGACCGAATTCGTTGAGCATCAGGGCGCTGCCGACCTCGGTCTGCGTCATCTTCTCGATGGCGTCATCAATGCTGCTTTCATGGGTCAGCAACAGGACCGGTTCCGTCATGATGGTGTGCGCCTGGATCACCTTGCCGCGCGGTACGTCCTGTACGAATTCGGCGACGTAGTCATCCGCTGGGGTGGTCACGATCTCCATTGGGGTGCCGATCTGTACGATCTGCCCGTCACGCATGATCAGGACACGGTCCCCCAGGCGCAGCGCCTCCGCCAGGTCATGGGTGATGAAGACGACCGTCTTTTTGAGCACGCTGCGCATGTTGAGGAATTCGTCCTGCATCTGGCGCCGGATCAGCGGGTCAAGGGCACTGAACGGCTCGTCCATGAGCAGGATTTCCGGGCCCGCCGCCAGCGAACGCGCCAGTCCGACGCGTTGCTGCATACCGCCGGAAAGCTCAAAGATGCGGTTCTTCTCCCAGCCCTCTAGGCCCACCAGTTCCAGCGCTTCTTTGGCTTTGACCCGCTGGTCCCCCTCGGAATCCCCGCGAATCTCCAGGCCGAACATGACGTTGTCCATGACGTTACGGTGGGGCAGCAGACCGAAGTGCTGGAAGACCATGCTCAGTTTGTGGCGGCGCAGATCGCGCAGTTCTTTCTGGTTCATCGCGGCCACGTCTCTGCCCTCGATTAATATCTGGCCCGCGGTGGGGTCGATCAGGCGGTTGATGCAGCGCACCAGCGTGGACTTACCGCTGCCGGAGAGGCCCATCACCACGAAAATCTCATTCTCTTTCACGTCAAAACTGGCGTCTCGGACCGCGATGACGTGGCCGCTCTCCTCCAGCACCTGCTGTTTGTCCATCGCCGCCTGCCCGTTCTCAAGGCTCGTCACCACCTGACGCGGCGTGCGGCCAAAGACCTTCCAGAGATCACGGCAAACAATTTTAATATCGCTTTCAGACATAACACTTCCCCAGAGAACTATTTCAAGCGGGGGAAAAGAGAGGTTGAATTCAGGCCGAATACAGATATCAGCGGGGAACGCTTTACCGGTAAGAACCACCAGACGCCGGCTGAAATACCGGCCGCCCGCGTGCCTTCATCCAATCTCCTTGGCCAGG
The DNA here is from genome assembly GCA_964589255.1 of uncultured Dehalococcoidales bacterium. Taxonomy (GTDB): domain Bacteria; phylum Chloroflexota; class Dehalococcoidia; order Dehalococcoidales; family SURF-40; genus CAZPSW01. The sequence continues at coordinate 1,026 of CAZPSW010000245.1, read as the reverse complement.
GATAAGCCCGTGCGGTGACATTTTGTTGGGGGGGGGGGCACCCGCGTCTACTCTAACAACTGGGGGACGGCGGGTCAACCCGGTTAGACCCGGTTAACTCGGTAGTGATGGGCATAACTTGCGCGCTCATGGTGACCGAAACCCCGAAACGTACATATCTCCCCGAATACTGCCCTATCCTCGCGTATGCTCGCGTTAACTCGTTTATCAGGCGTGGTAATGATTTTCCGCTATTTTCATCATTTGGGGCCCGCGGCGGGGTGATGGACTTGACAAGTGCGCCGGTTTCCGCTTTGATGTAGGGACAATTCATATCGTAGGGGCGTGGAACGGGACAAGTAGGTCTCCAGGCGCAGTTCAGAGAGCCGGGTAAGGTGTGAGCCGGTACTGGCGCGGGGGAGTGAATGGGCCCGGGAGCCGCCGGCTGAAAGGGATTACCTGATTAGGCCGCGCCGGAGTGGGCACCGTTATCAGAGCCCGGGGGTATCGCCGAAAGGACATGCCCCGCCGAGATTGTCACGAAGTGACGAATTAGGGTGGCACCGCGAAGGATGACCCCTCGCCCCTATGGGTGAGGGGTCTTTTGTTTGGAGTGAGATGTACCATCCAACCCTGGCAGAAGTGAAAAAGATGCTGGCGCCGGAAACCCTGGTGCCGGTCTACCGTGAGGTGGTGGCGGACCTGGAGACGCCGGTTTCGGTCTTTCTGAAGGTCAACCGCGGCGGACTGGCCTGCCTGTTGGAGAGCGTCTCCGGCGGGCAGCACCTGGCGCGCTACAGTTTCATCGGCGTCGAGCCGTACCGTCTGCTCACCAGCGAAGCGGGGGACGAGACCGGCCCGCTAGAGCGCATCGCGGCGGAAATCGCCCATTCACGCGTCGCCCCGGTGGACGGACTGCCGCGTTTCAGCGGCGGCGCGGTGGGCTATTTGGCCTACGAGGCGGTGCGGCGCTTCGAGGTGATTCCGGCACCGCAGAGCGACCCGCTGCACCTGCCCGAAGCGATGTTCATGCTCTACGACACGCTG
>CAZPSW010000244.1:0-2280 GCA_964589255.1 uncultured Dehalococcoidales bacterium | reverse complement strand
AGCTGTGGGCCTCGTCAAGCACTACGTATTTCAGCGAACGCAGGAAGCGGGACCACTGCTGGTGGTTCGGCAGTATGCCCAGGTGCAGCATGTCCGGGTTGGTCAGTAGCAGCCGGGCGTAGCGGCGTATTTCCCCACGTTCCGCGGTCGGGGTGTCCCCGTCGAAAGTGGCCACGTCCCGGTAGCTGATGACGTCCGGCTGGAAGAAGTTTTTCAGGCCGCGCAGCTGATCCTGGGCCAGCGCCTTGGTGGGGAAAAGGTAAAGCGCGGCGCTGGCACGTTTCGTGAGCAGGGCCTCCAGCACCGGGATGTTGTAACAGAGCGTCTTGCCGGAGGCGGATGGCGTGGCCACCATGACGTTGTGGCCGTTGCGGGCCAGGTTCACCGCGTCCGCCTGGTGAATGTAGAGCGGCAGCAGCCGGTGACGCCCCAGGGCGGCGCTCAGGGCCTCCGGTAACGGTGTTTCGGTGTCCCCGTGTTGCGCCTGGCGCGGCGGTATCTGCGCTACGTGTACGATCTGCCCCGCGTAACCCGGCGCCTCGCGGACCTGGCGCAGGAAGGCGGCGCTATCCATCCCCCAGCTCCGCCAGGCTGATGATCTCTATGTGGTGGTCCAGCACTTCCGCGTCGAAACGGCTCCGGACCACGAAATCGACGATCCGGGAGAGTACTTCGTCCGTGTGACGCGCGTCCCCTGAGACACAGGCCACTGCGATCGTCGCCCGCTGCCAGGCGTCGAGGTCCCCGGTTTCGGCCACCGCGACATCGAACTTGCTCCTGACGCGCCCGGTGATCGATTTCACCACCCCGCGCTTGCCTTCAGGGAGTGGTTTTCCGGCAGCCGGAGGCGGATCTGACAGACACCGACGTTCATACCTCACCAGTATATGACCTGGCCTCGGGAGGGTCAAACCGCGCCTGTTGACAAGCGTCAGAGGGGCGTATAGGATAGGGAGATTCTGAGCCTGAAAGGATATCATGCTGGCAGCCACCAAGACCGCCGCCGTCATTGGCTTGGACGGTGCGCTGGTTGACGTTGAAACAGGCATTTCCGCCGGTCTGCCCTCGTTCACCATCGTGGGTCTGGGGGATGCCGCGGTGCAGGAATCCCGCGAACGGGTGCGCAGCGCGGTGCGCAATTCCGGCTTTGATTTCCCGATGCGGCGCATCGTGGTGAACCTGGCCCCGGCGGACATCAGGAAATACGGCCCGGCCTATGACCTGCCGATCGCGCTCGGCATTTTGATCGGCTCCGGTCAGCTTGAAGCGAAGCTCGACGATACCGTGCTGCTCGGTGAGTTGTCCCTTGAGGGTAAGCTGCGCCACACCAACGGCATCCTGCCCATGGTGAGCCTGGCGCGGGAGCGCGGCATGAAGCGCGTGAAGAAGAATGTCAGGCCCGCCCAGAACGTGCCCAGTAAAATGTGTACCAACCTTAATGCGATATCCATATTTCTCCCTTGGTGTGAATTTCCGGGGTAAACGGAGTGGGCGCATATTAACGCAAGAAGTGAGGGGTGTGGGGATGGTGGTCAGGCCGGGCCGGTGGCCCGCAGCACCAGGCCCAGGATGAGCAGCACCACGCCAACGGCGATGGCCACCCAACCGCCTATCTTCAGGCTCTGCGGGCCCAGGGAGATCCGCCTGTCGTCGAGGAGGTCCTTGACGTCACGGTTGGCGTCCTGGCGCACCAGCACTTCGATGATGCCGCGCCGCTCCAGCACGGCCCAGATGAAGAGAATTCCGCCGAACGCCGCCAGCGCGCCGCCCGAGATCAGTATGATGACCCAACTGGACAAAAATCACCGCCTTGGTGCCGAGATTATAGGACGCCGGGACAGAATTAGCAAGCGGTGGGGAGGAATACCCTCCCCACCACGCCTGCATCTTACTTGATTTCAGCCTTGGCCCCGGCCGTTTCCAGCTTGGCCGTGGCGGCGTCCGCCTCGTCTTTGGCGACGTTCTCCTTGACCGCCTGCGGGGCGCCTTCCCCCAGGTCCTTGGATTCCTTGAGACCCAGCGAGGTCAGCTCGCGGACGGCCTTGATGACGTTGATCTTGTTGGGGCCGATCTCCTTGAGGATGACGGTGAACTCAGACTGTTCTTCTTCCTCGGATGCTCCTCCGGCGCCATTGCCAGCGGCCGACGCGGGGGCTGCCGCCGCGACGGCGACAGGGGCCGCGGCGGTGACGCCGAGGCGCTCTTCCAGTGCCTTTACGAGGTCCGCCAGGTCAATAACGGACATCTGCTCGATCGCAGAGATAATGTCGTCTTTCGTGG
>CAZPSW010000243.1:0-2303 GCA_964589255.1 uncultured Dehalococcoidales bacterium | reverse complement strand
CGGAGGTGGTTAACCTTCGGCGCGGGGGGCGCGCCACATGAACCAGTTCGGCACCCCGACGACGGTATCCTGAGCCGTTACCTTGAAGCCGAAATGCTCATAAACCGGCACGTTTTCGGGCCGGTCCGTCTCCAGGTAGGTGGCCGCCTGAAGCTGGTCAACGTGTTCCAGGAACCACCGCATCAACCGGGTGCCGATGCCCTGACCCTGCCGCTCCGGGAGGACGGCGTAGGGGTCGAAATGCCAGTGGGGTTCCCGCGGGTCATACTTCTCCCAGATCGGCAGCCACTTGAAGATGCGCGGCAAGCTGCCGCCCAGGGCCAGCAACATAGCCGACAGGAAACGCAGCATCTTGGCCGGCGGTGTCTGGCAGTCCGGCCAGGCGATGGTACGCACCATGCCGACGATCTTGCCGTCCTCTTTGGCGACAAAGGTGAGACCGGGAAAATGCTGCAGCATCAGCCCCACCATGAACCCGTTGCGTTTCAGGCTGTCCCCCATCACCGCCACGTTGAGCGGATTGGTGAGATAGGCCCGCGCGCAAACCCCGGTCACCTCAGGCACGTCCGCCGCCGTCATTTCCTCGATCGTGATGTTACTCAATTTTACCTCAGCTCGCGCCTTCTGCGGCAAGGCGCATTTCCGCCCGGATTTCCGGTACGCGGGCGGAAATGTCCGCGGCGCCGACGATCTCCGTGACCAGGGCCACGCAGCATGCGCCGTGACGCACCACAGCCGCCACGTTGTGCCGCTTGATGCCGCCGATGGCGACGCCGGGCAGACTCGAGTGGGAGACCACGTAATCGAGGTAACCAAGGCCCACCGGCGCGCCGACATCAACCTTGGTAAAGGTCTGGTAGAGGGGGCCCACGCCGATGTAATCAACACCCCGCGTCCGTGCCGCGTCCGCCTGCTCCGGCGAATGCGTCGAGAGCCCGATGAGGAACCCCTCCCCGGCGATCTCGCGGGCCGCTTCCGGCGGCAGGTCGTGCTGGCCCAGGTGCACGCCATCCGCCTTCACCGCCAGCGCAATGTCGAGGTCATCATTGACGATGAAACAGGCGTCGTGTTCGCGGCACAAATCACGGATCAAGAGGCATTCGCGGTACTTCTCCCGCTTGGGGGCGGTCTTCTCCCGGTACTGGATGATGCGGATGCCGGCCTGAAGCATGGCCCGCACCACCGTCACGTTGTCACGGCCCTGTGAATACTCCGCGGCGGTGATGCCGTATAGATCGGTCTCCGGAAAACGGCGCGCCTGCTGCATTCTCCCCTCCCCGCCTAGCCCACCGGGCTCAAATTATGCCAGTCTTTGAAGATCGGTTTATAACCCTGGGCGGTGATCGCCTGACGCATCTGGGCCACCGTGCGCCCGTCGGCAATATGGAACTGGCCGGTGCCGCCCTCGCCATCAATGTGACCGCCGACCACGGTGCTGGACTGCGCCGACATACGCGTCACCCCGAGGCGCATCAGGTTGTCCCGCAGGCCCGCGTCCTCCCGGGTGGAGACGGTGATGCCCGCCCGCGGTACGTAAAGACGCAGCGCCGTCATGATCTGCACCAGGTCACCGTCCGTGACCGGGAAATCCGGCTGGTAGCCACCGGCACTGGGTCGCACCCGCGGCAGCGAAACGCTGACTTCAATTTCCGGGAAGGCCCGCTGCAAAGCCAGCGCGTGGCAGCCGGTGAGGAAGGCCTCACGGCGCCAGTCCGCCAGCCCCAGCAGGGCCCCGATGTTGATGGTGCGCACCCCGGCGCGCCCCGCCCGCTCCGGGGCCTCCAGACGGGCGCGGTAGTCCCGCTTCGGCCCCGCCGGGTGCAGCCGGGCGTAGAGCGCCGGGTCATAAGTTTCCTGGTATAGCGTCAGCCCATCGACACCGGCGGCCACCAGTGCCGCGTATTCATCCTGGGACAGCGGATAGACCTCTATCGAGATGGAGTGAAAATAGGGCTTCAGCACCCGCACGCAGTCCCGGATATAGCTCACCGGAGAGTGCCGCCGGGACTCCCCGGTCAGTATCAGCACGTGTGTCAGCCCGGTGGCGGCGATGGCCCGCGCCTCCATTTCCACCTCACCCAGGCTCAGCTTGCGCCGCGCGATGGGCTGTTCTTTATTAAAACTGCAATAAAGGCAGCGGTTGACGCAGTAATTCGCCAGGTAGAGCGGCGTGTAGAGCAGGATGGTGCGCCCGAAGTGCGCCAGCGTCAGGCGGTGAGCAGCGGCCGCCACCTCTTCCAGTGTTTCCGCCGCCGCCGGTGAAAGCAGCGCCGCCAGGTCAGCCGGGGTGGGGGCAGTGGCCG
>CAZPSW010000242.1:0-2313 GCA_964589255.1 uncultured Dehalococcoidales bacterium | reverse complement strand
GCCTCTGGACCAAAGCAAACGAAAAGCGCCAACGCGCCAACGTCGACCTGGTGACGGCCTACTGTGATGCCTGGCGTGAGGCGCTTGACCTGGCGGATGAACAGGCGCTCGCGGTGGCCGCGGACAACCAGGCCTGGCTTGATCTCTGGGCCGTGGTGAAGCAGCGGCGCGGAGTGCCCCCGGTACGCATGTTTTTGGGCCTCGAAAGTTAGGGGGTAGCGCATGAAGTTGCAGCTGGTGCAGATGCATCCCGAGCTTGGGGACACCACCGCGAATATGGAGAAGATACTGGATTACGTCACCCGCGGCGTCGCCGCCGGGGCTGACCTGATTGCCTTCGGCGAGTGTGCCCGGGAGGGCTACGAGATCAGCGGCAAGGTGGACTACGCGGCGCTGGCGGAGTCGATCCCCGGCCCGGCCACCGCGGAAATCGCCCGCCGCTTAAAGGGCAGCCGCAGCCTGGTGCTCTGCGGCATGGCGGAACGCGCCGCGGACGACGTTTACAATGCGGCGCCGCTTATCAGCGCGGACGGTATCATCGGGGTCACGCGCAAACTCTACCTGGTGCATTTGATCGCCGGTGGGCGCCAGATCGCCGAAGACCTCTTCTTCCGCCCCGGCCAGCGCATTTCCTATTTTGATACCAATTTCGGGCGCATCGGGGTGCAGATCTGCCTCGACAACCTCTACCCGGAGATCAGCCGGGCCCAGGCCATCGCCGGTTGCTGGCTGCGCCTGCGCCCCGCCGCCGGGCCCAACCGTCCGGGGCGCCCGCCGTTACTGCCGGTGGACCTGGTGCGGGCCCAGGAGAACCAGACGTGTGACGCCTACGTCAACCTGGTCGGGGACCAGGGCGGCGTCTGGTACTGTGGGGGCAGTTCCGTCATCCTCGGGGGCAAGGGGATGCAGGTCCAGGCCTCGGTCGGTGAAGAAGCCGCTGAAGAAGTTCTGGAGTACGAGGTCACGCCCGAGGACGTTTGGCGCGCCCGCGGTGGCTTTCATTACGTCTCCGCGGTGCGGCCCGACCTGTTGCACCAGGCGTGGCAGATCGCCCGCGAATACCGCCACGGTGAGAGTCAGGACGATGCCTAAAGAGGTACCCCGGTGAGTGATTATCGTTGGCCGGATGATCTGCGCGTGGTGGCCGGTGCCGGCGTCGGCGTGGCGGTGGCCCGGAGCTGGGGCGAGGTACTGGCCGCGGACACCGGCATCGAGCTGCGCGTCGCCGTCGAGGATGACGTGGTGCACCGCCTGCGCTGGGTGGGTAACGGTCTCTTTCACCTCTGCGCCGCGGGTGGCGGCAAGACGCGTCAGGCGCTGCTCGCCGAGCCTAAATTTGCGCTGCGTGACGGTGGGCCGTTCCCGGTGCGGGTGGTCTGGTCACAGTCCCACGACAATGCCGGTTTCTTCGTCCGTGCCGATTCGCCTCTGCGGAGCGTCTATGACATCAAACCGGGCACCCGCATCAGCGGCATGACCGCCGCCGCTACTTCCGCCATGCTCGACGGCCTGCTGGCCTGGGCGCGGGTGAAATCCGGGGACATTGACTGGATTACCCCGAAGGACATCCCGGACAAGGCCCGCGCCGTGATCGAGGGGCGCGCCGATCTTTCTTTCGGCATCCCTACATCGAACGTTTTGCGGCAGATCGAAGAGGAAGCGCCCGGCATCCGCTGGCTGGAGCTCAAAGCCGACGCGGACCCGGATGGCGCCCGCCGCTTCCGGGAGCAGGACCCAATGGTCGGTTTCGCGCCGATATTGAACGGTGTACCGTCGTCACTGGGGCGCTGGGGCACCTGCGGTACCAGCCTTTACACCACCGGTGACGCCACCGACGCCGGTTTTGTTTATCAACTGGCCCGCTGGCTGGACGAGAACTGGGCGCGCTACCGGGACCTCCATTCGTGGAACCGCTTCATGACGCGGGAACTGCTGTTAAAGGAACTGGAGCATACTTTCATCCCCTGTCATGCGGGCCTGGTGGCCTACCTCGAAGAGCTCGGCCTCTGGACGGTGGCCCAGCAGCGGCGTCAGGACGCCAACGTGGCCCTGGTGGACCGTTACTGTCAGGCGTACAGGGGGGCGCTCCGGCGCGCCGACGCACAGGCCATTCCGGTGGGCCCGGGTAACGCCGCCTGGCTCGATCTCTGGGCGGAATGCCGCGGGCACGCCGCACTGCCGGATTTCCACGTCTTCGCGGGCCTGGACGCGGGTTAGGGAGCGATATCGATATGTGCGAAAACTTGAAACAGGTAATCACGGACTATCTTGACGCCCATGACCGTGGCGTCTTGGCCACCGCCAAGGACGGCG
>CAZPSW010000241.1:1157-2318 GCA_964589255.1 uncultured Dehalococcoidales bacterium | reverse complement strand
CCGCTCCCCCCTCGAGGGGAATCGATGAATTTGAAAAAGCGTCCCGCAGGAATGGTAATAGCGTCTCATTGAGGTGGGAATATTTCGCTACCGGGAGGTAATGATAACTGGTGCTCTCATCCCGCAAGGCGCGTTCAATCAAAATGAAATATGGGGGTATTCTTTTGCCACGATCTGTCCCTCCGAGGTAAAGCTGACCAACAGACGGCAACCGGAGGCAAACAGTTCTTCCGCCACCAGCACCGCAAAGGAGGCGCCGACGGCAAAACCGACGATGCCGAATCCTGTTTCGGCAATTGAAAAGTCATATAGTTTGGTGTGATAACATGCCCACTTGGGGTTCAGCCGCGCCTTATTTTCTTATTGCAGGTAGCGTACGATATCGCCGTCAGGATCAAGTATGCCGATACCGGGACTTCTTTCCCGGGTATCGTTTCCTGTCGCCTCGCTTCCCGCAGCAAGTGGTCCGGCGTGAAGACAGATTGCTGCTCAAAGTGCTTGTTGTTCAGCAGTGGAATGTGGCGGTGTGTTGATTCGTGGTTCATATCAATTACCAGTCGCGGTGCTCCCCCCTTGAACTCACCTCATCTAAGGAACGGGAAACAATTTGTTGAGAGGCCGCATCTCTTTATCTTTTTTACTCCTGGTTGGCTAAAGCCTCTTCAGGCGCGGGTCCATGATGTCCCTCGGCGCGTCCCCGAACATGTTCGCCGCAAATACTACCGGCGCTGGCGCCGCTGGGGGGAATAGCTCACCGCCGGTGTAATTTCCCCCTAAACGTAGCCGATACGCTTCAGGAACGCCAGTGTCAGCGCCGCGAATTCCGGGGTGCGGTCGGCGGTTACCAGGCCGTCGCCGCCGGGGATCACCCCCACCTCGCAGTCCGGGATCAGGTCCCGCGTCGTCTCAAGGCAGCCGTGGAAGAGGTCAATTTCGCCGCTGATCAGCAGCGTGGGCGCTTTCAGGCCGGGCAGGCGTGCCTGTTCCTGATAACGGAATACCGCCTGGTAAGCCTCCTTGTCCCCGGCACCGGCCTGTAGCGCACTCAATATCTGGGAATGCCGCGCTGCGGGGCTGGCATGGGGCGCGTCGCACTCGTACTTCCTCCACAGCGTGCGCAGGTGCGCGCCGTCATCTTGGATTTCCAGCGGCTCAAAACGC
>CAZPSW010000241.1:0-1147 GCA_964589255.1 uncultured Dehalococcoidales bacterium | reverse complement strand
CGGACGTCCGGTGGGTAAAAGGGCAGGCTGGAAAACACCGCCGCGCTGATCAGTTCCGGGTTGGCCACCGCCAGTTCCAGCGCGATGCTGGCCCCGGTGTGGTGGCCCAGCACGCAGGCCGGGGCCAGGTCCATGCGCCGCAGAAAATCAGCCGCCACGGCCGCATATTCGGGGATACTGAGGTGCCGCGGCGCGGGGTCTGACATACCGTAACCCGGCGTGTCCAGGGCCACTGCCCGGTACTTTTCACCGAGCAGCGTGAGTAGCGGCTCGTATTCCAGCGACGAAGAAGGCGTCTGGTGTAGCAGCAGAATGGGCCGGCCACTGCCTAGGCTGCGGTAATGCAGCTGGCCGTCAGCGGTATCCAGATAACCCCTTGTCATCGCAATCCTCGCGCCGGTCCCGTTCTGGTGCAGTCTAACGGATTGCCGGCGCGCTGTACATCGAAAGTGCTAGAATCTTTATCAGCGCACGTCCGGCGTTGGGGGGCAGTATGAAGGCAAAACTGGTTAAGTTTGAGATTGACCCGCACCGCACCGCGCTGCTGGTGGTGGACATGCAGCACGGCTTTCTGGCCCCGGAGAGCCCGATGTCCCGCGCCGCCGGTCTGGAAATGATCCCGCGCCTGAACAGCCTGATCAAGGCCTGCCGCGCCAGCGGCCTGGCGGTGGTCTTCACCCGCCAGGCCTTCAAACGGGACTTTTCGGACGTCGGTCTCTACCCCGAGTTCTTTCCCGGACCGCCTGAGGATTATTTCTTCGTTGAGGGACGCCTGGAGGCCGAAATTTATGCCGGCATGGACCTCACGGAGGCCGACACCATCGTCAGTAAGACCACCTTCAGCGCCTTCGTCGGCACCGGGCTTCACGACTGGCTACGGGAGCGCGACATCGATACCGTGATCATCGCCGGCGTTGACGTCCACGTTTGCTGCGAGGCTACCGCGCGGGACGCGCGTCACCTGAACCTGCGCGTGATCTTCCTCAGTGACGGCACCGCAACCGGGGATCGCGCTGATTACGGCTGGGGTGCCAGCACCGCCGCGGAGATGCAGCGTCACGTCCTTTCACGCCTGGCGCTCGGTTATGCCGAGGTGGCCACCGTGTCGGACGTGATGGCGCGCCTCGGCGCCGCGGAGACAACGGCC
>CAZPSW010000240.1:0-2325 GCA_964589255.1 uncultured Dehalococcoidales bacterium | reverse complement strand
GGGTGAGGCCGCCCTGGCGGGTGGTCACCGCTGGCAGACCTTTGAGTTTGCGGTGCCCGCCGGGGCGTGGTCACCGGCGCTGGCACAGCACATTGTTCTCGCAGTGGACTCCCAGGCGGCTGGCCTGTACCTGGCCCTGGACCGTCTCGACATCGGCGTCGGGGCGCCGCAGAAAGTAGGTATTGACCTGGACTTCGGCACCCTTCGGCTGACTGATTACGGGGCCCGGGGATTTCGCTGGAATGAGGCGGACGGTGACACTACCTGGAACTGGTTGCTGTCGCCCCGGGCCGGGTTGGATGCCCCCGTGCCGGGGATGTCTGGGGGCACGCTGTCCCTGCGGGTGATGTCCGCGGCGGACAATCAGCTCCGGGTGGCGGTGAACGGCGTCAGCCTGGGTGAGGTCGCCGTCGCGGGTGGCCACCGCTGGCAGTGGCTTGAATTCGCGGTGCCCGCCGGGGCGTGGACCGAGGCACCGGCGCAGCGCATTGACTTTGAGGTGGCGTCCCAGTCAGATGGTGTCTACCTGGCCATTGACCGCTTGCGGGTGAGGCCGGTGTTGCCTTAACCCGAATCAGTCAAAGGGGCGAAGCCCCTTAATAACGTTTACCACCAACCCATAAACCTGTTGCGTCGGCACCCGCGTCATCTTATACTTGTGGGGTAGTCAGCCAGGATGCAGCAATCCCCGAATTGGTAGAGTGTTATGTTAATTAACAGCCACCGCCTGACTCCAACCCTGCGACAGGGGCTGATTGCCGGGGTGATAAGTACCCTCGCCACGGACATCTCAATGCTGCTGTTGTTCACCGCCAACGGCACCCCGCTGGATCATCTTCTGAGGCTGATCGGCAGCGCCGCGCTGGTACCGTTCCCCGGTGACGGCGTTCCGGTGCTGCCGGTGGCGCTGGCCGCGGACTATGGCATCGGGATTGCCGCCGGTATCGGCTTCGCGTTCGCGGTATCCCGGATTCCCCGACTGCGACTCAGCAATTGGCCGCGCGCCGTAATCATCGGGTTGGTCTTTGGTGAGGTCCTGGGCGGTCTGCTCTACTGGATCGTGGCACTACTACTGCAATTACCCGCCGACGAAGCCTTACCTCTCTTCGGCACCGCCTCTTTCTTTCACCTGGTCTGGGGCGTCGCACTGGGTCTCATCACGCGCTGGTTGACGAGGACGCCCGTTTCAGGGAAAGTTAAGCCATGAACAATTTACGTACCTACGGAGCGGCGCCTCACACCGTAGCCCTGATCCACGGCGGTCCCGGCGCGCCGGGCAGAACCTCTCCGCTGAAACAGATTGCTGATGCACAAAACAATATTCTGACTCAGGGATAGCTGTCACAGAGTGATGTCGATCATCTAACGCCATTTGCTGATCATGGTCATTGTGGAGGTGGTGGAGGCGCGGGGCGAGTTGGCGGTAGCGGCGCCGCCTACTTCATGGGGGCGACCTCAGTTTTTTGCAGCGGCAGCCCCCGGCTGTCCAGTTTGGGCTTGAAGACCACCGCCGGGCGGCAAGCGGTGGAGAAGCTGAAACCTTCGGCCTCGTCCGTGATGCCGTAGAGTTTCTGCATTTCTTCGATCGGGCCGGCGTCCAGGGCGCGCATGGGGCAAGCGTCAACGCAGATCGGCTTCTTGTCTTCCTCCAGCCGGTCCTGGCAAAGGTTGCACTTCTGCATCTTGGGGTTCTCCTCGGCGCCGAACTGAGGGGCGTCGTAGGGGCAGGCTTCCAGGCAGAGGTCACAATTGTCGTGGCCCAGGCAGGCCTCCCGGTCCACCTCGACAACGCCGTTGTCGTCGCGTTTGGTGATCGCGCCCACCGGGCAGGCGGGCACGCACAGCGGCTCCACGCAGTGGTAGCAGGAGGTGGCCAGGAATGCCACGAACAAATCCGGGTAGAGGCCCTTCTCAAAGGTGGTCACGCGGCGGTAGGCGGCCGGGCCGGCGGGCACATCGTGCCAGTCCTTGCAGGCCACGATGCAGGTGTAGCAACCGGTGCACCGCGTCTGGTCAAAGTAAAAAGCTGTCTGCATCACATACCTCCGCGCGTAAACCGAACAGTATAGAGGTTAGCAGTACGGTGACGGAAATGTCAAATCAAAAGTTACCAGATCAGGCCCAGTAACCTGGAGAACAAGTAACCCAGCGCGCCGCAGATGGGGAAAGTGAAGACCCAGGCGGCGACGATGTTGCCGGCCACCCCCCAGCGCACCGCCGAGAAACGGCGCGTGGAACCGACGCCCATGATGGCGGTGCTGATGCAGTGGGTGGTGCTCACCGGGATGCCGAACTGGGAGGCGAATTCGATGGTCATCGCGGCCG
>CAZPSW010000239.1:0-2328 GCA_964589255.1 uncultured Dehalococcoidales bacterium | reverse complement strand
GCCGCCGGTGAGACTGACCTACCGGAACGCATGGCGCGGGCGGCCAGGGCCATACTGGCCGCGGCGGGAGAACTCTACCAGATCAACACCTGCCGCGCCGGTTATTCTTATTGCGCATCCCAGATATTCAACTTGAAGGACCTGAATAAAGAGGTCGTGGCGCTTTTCGAACGCGTCAACTTCACCGCTCGCCTGGCGGATAAGCTGCGGGACGACGCCATGATCCTGGCGCACCACCGCTTCACGGTGGGCCTTTCCGGTTGCATCAACGGTTGCGCCACCCCGGAGGCGAAGTGCTTCGGGGTTTCCGGGACGGCGCGTCCCCGCGTCACCGAGGCTTCGTGCAGTGAATGTTTCGCCTGCGTTGACACCTGCAAGCGCGGCGCCGTGCTCATCCGTGATGGGCGTCCGGTGATCAACGTCAACCTCTGTGACGCCTGCGGCCAGTGCGTCAAGGCCTGCCCTGACGGCACCCTGGAGTTAGAGGAAAAGGGTTACAAGGTCTTCGTCGGTGGGCGGCTGGGGCGTTTCCACCAGCCAGCCTACGAGCTCTTCAAGCTGGTGGACCAGGAAACCGTGCTACGGGCGCTGGAAGCCACCCTGGAGACCTACCTTACAGATGCCAGGGGCGACGAGCACATCAGTGCGCTGCTGAACCGCATCGGCCTGGCACCAATCTACCGCCGTATCTACCAGCCTTAGCCAGCCAGCTTACAACGGCACCGGGCCCGACTTCACGGCAGCGGTCTCCAGTTTCATCCCGGCGTCATCCCGCCGCAGTGTCACGTTGCGCATCCAACCCGCGTCGTCCTGCGCGGGATAGTCCGAGCGGTAATGGCTGCCCCGGCTTTCGGTGCGCGCCAGCGCGCTGCGCATAATCATCTCCCCGACGCGCCGCATGTTCTCCAGTTTCACGGCGCGCGGCAGTTCCCGCGCCTGCGCCACCCCGGAGGCGCTGAGCTTTTTCCGAAATTCTTCAAGGCGCCGGAGCCCCTGATCGAGGTCGTCGGCACGGCGTATTAGCCCGGCGTGGCGCCACATTAAATCCTGTAGTTCGGTAAGCAGGTCTTTCGGCGGCGTGACCGCGGTTCCGGAGGCGATTCGTTCCAGGCGGCTCACCTCCGCTTTCACCACTGCTCCTGGCGCCACCTGGCGCGCGCGGGCCGCTGCCTCCCGGCCCGCGATGGCCCCGAAGACCCAAGCCTCGGTGAGGGCGTTACCGCCGAGGCGGTTGGCGCCGTGGACGCCGCCAGTGACCTCGCAGGCCGCGTAGAGGCCGGGCACGCCCGTCTCCGTCAATTCATTGATACTGACGCCCCCGATCTGAGTGTGCACGGTGGGCACCACGGCGTATTGCATCACGCACTGCCCGGCTGCTTTTGGCAGCACCGCGGCCAGTGCTTTCAGCCTCTCTTCGGGGATTTGGCTCAGGTCCGCGGTCACCATCTCCGCCGGGTCGCTGGCGTCCGCCATCTCCCGGGCGATGGCCAGGCTGACCCGGTCCCGCGTCAGCCGCATCGGTTCCGTCAGGCCGTACTTCGCCAGGATGTCCTCCCCGGCGCGGTTCAGCAGCCGTCCCCCGTTTTGCCCCAGCAGAATTTCGTAGTAGAGGGACACCGGCCCGCCCTTCAGGCCGCAGGGGTACCACTGCACGAATTCCATGTCCCGTAGCCCGGCGCCGGCATCGTAGGCCAGCACGTATCCGTCCCCGGAGGAGCCTCTGGCATTATCATGGTGGCGGTAGAGTTGGCCGCAGCCGCCGCTGGCCAGTACCGTCGCCGCGGCGCTCAAGGGCCACAAATTACCCCGTTCGTCGAGGCCCAGCGCGCCGGTTACGCTATCCCCGTCCTTGACCAGCGTGGTGACGAGGACCTTTTCCAGGAACCTGACGCCACGGGCCGCGGCGTAAGCCCGCAGGGGCAGGCTGAAATCAGTGCCAAAGGAGTTTTCCCCAGAGACATCCCGGTAGTAACGGTGTCCCGGGTCGCAGGTCAGCGCCAGCCAGGGGGTGCGTTCGGCGTCCGTATAAACCACGCCGTAACCCGCCAGGTCAGCTACCTGGCGCGGCGCTTCCCGGGCCAGTATCGCCACCAGGGACTGGTCACTCAGGTGGTAGCCACCGCGTACGGTATCTGCCAGGTGTTGTTCCGGGGAATCATCCGGATTCTCTGTCTTCAGGGCCGCCGCGAAGGCACCGCCGCTGATGGCGGTGTTGCTGCCGTAGCCCACCCTTGAAACGGCCACCATGAGCACGTCCGCGCCTTGATCTCTGGCCTCGATGGCGGCCCGCAGGCCGGCGCCGCCGCCGCCGATGATCAGCACGTCGGC
>CAZPSW010000238.1:0-2367 GCA_964589255.1 uncultured Dehalococcoidales bacterium | reverse complement strand
TCAAAGCAGTTCGCGCGTCGTTATTGGAGACTGCGATCAGGCGTTCCATGGCGTCGTGTTCGATCTCCACTTTGAAATTGCCCAGCCCGTGGAAACGGTCCCGTAGCGAGCGCATGATGATGTGGCGCATCTCCTGTTGGTCGAGCGGCTTCAGGCGGTAAACACGGCTGCGTGAGAGGAGCGCGGTGATGACCTCGAAGGACGGGTTTTCGGTGGTGGCCCCGATCAGTGTCACCGTGCCGTCCTCAACGTAGGGTAGGATGGCGTCCTGCTGCGCCTTGTTGAAGCGGTGGATCTCATCGATGAAGAGGATGGTGCGTGTCTGGCTGATGCGCCGCCCCTCGCGGGCTTCGTCGATGATGGTGCGCAGATCCTTGACGGTGGCGCTGACGGCACTCACCGGGCGGAATTCGTAGGAGACCATGGTGGAGATGATGAAAGCGAGCGTCGTCTTGCCGCAACCGGGCGGCCCCCAAAAGACCATCGAGGGCACGTTGCCGCTGTCGATCATCTTGCGCAACACGTGGCCCTCGCCGACCAGGTGCTGCTGTCCCACGAAGTCGTCCAGGGTGCGTGGTCTCATGCGGGACGCCAGCGGGGCCTCCGTCTCCTTGATCTTATCTTCCTGGAAGTCAAAAAGATCGCGTGTCATGGGCTAAGTATAACGTATCACCCGGAAGCGTTCCAGCGTCACCGGCTCGTCTGGGGAGATGCCGCCTTTCTGGCGGCAGATTTGAATTTGCTGCGCCGGCGTGTCCACTCCTTCGAGGTCCGGTAGCAGCAGCCCACGGCGCGCCCCGGCACTGACGATGACGCCGTAAACTGCGGCGTCAAGTTCGCCTAAATCCGCCACCGGTTCCGGTGCCGCCAGTACGTCCACCTTGTATTCCAGGTCCGGGAGTTCGTCCGGGCGTACGGCATTAAAACGCGGGTCCCGGCTGGCGGAACTGAGCGCGTTCTGCGCCACTTCGGTGGAGACGGAGGCCCGCGTCGGCGTGATGGTGCCGATGCAACCACGCAGGTCCCCGTGCTTGTAGATGGTGACGAAGGCCCCGGCCCGGCCCGGCATTTCCGGCACCTGTTCGGGGGCCAGGACCGTGCCGCTAGTGACGTATGCCTCCACGGCCCGCCGCGCCAGGTTCACCAGCGGGTGGTGGCCGCGGGCCACCAGGCCGGCGTAACCCACCACCTGTTCGTTGTCTCCGGTGGTGCGGCCACTGTGGTCGTAGCCCACCAGTTCCGCCGCGGTGGCGCCAAGTTCCCTGACGGCGGTGATGAGGCAGGCGGTGGGCAGGTAGCCGCACATCGAGATGTGACGCTCCCGGACGCGACGCAGCAGTGAATCCGCATCCAGCCGCATGATGGCCTCGATGGCCATCTCGTCCAGTTTTTGCGCCACCCGCGCCGCGACGTAATGAGACATGTCGGTGGAGGTCAAGAGCAGCACCTCCCGCCCCGAATCCCTGACCACGCCGGCGATGGCCCGGCCCACCTGCGCCAGTACCGCGTCATCCGCCCCGCCGAATATGATGGGCACGATCTTGACCTCCGGCCTGAAGTATTGCAGTATCGGTATCTGCACCTCCAGGGAATGTTCTTCGAGGTGGGCGGCCACATCCGCCTCAAGGTGGGGCGACGCTTCGAGCAGCGCCGCCGCCAGTGCAGTATCAATCTCCGCGTCACCGCCGGGCAGCCGCCAGGTGCCCTCCGCCATCAGGGACAGGGGGCGTCCCTGCCCGGTGTGGCTCGGGCCCATCAGGATCACCGTTTCCGTTATTTTGACGCGGGCTAGGGTGGTCACCGCCAGCGCCCCGGAGTGCCGGTAGCCGGCGTGCGGGCAGACCACGCCGAGCGCCGCCGCCGCCGTCACGTCCGGGGGCAGAAACCCCGCGATGGTGGCGCGCAGTTCGTCCGCAGAGGCGGGGTAAAACCGGCCCGCCTGTACCGCTTCCCGGATCAATTGTCACCTCCCGGCAGGGCCACGTTAATCTCCGCGCCGCAGTTTTTGCAGCTGCCGTCCCGCAGGCCGTCAGCCACCGTATTATAGCCCCGCCGCCGTATCACCTCACGCCCGCATTCGGGACAGATAGTGGTCTCGCTGGGATGGCCCAGCACGTTGCCCAGGTAAACGAACTTCAGCCCCGCCCGCGCGCCGGTCCTGGCGGCGCTTTCCAGCGTCTGCAGCGGCGTCGCCGCCGCCTCTGTCAGGCGGTAGCCCGGCTGGAAACGTGTCAGGTGCCATGGCGTCAGCGGGCCCAGCGCCCGGTGTATCCACGTCGCGATGGCCCCAAGCTGCGCGTCATCGTCATTCAGGCCCGGCACCACGTTGGTCACCACCTCCACGTGCATCCCCCAACGCTCTTTGGC
>CAZPSW010000237.1:0-2379 GCA_964589255.1 uncultured Dehalococcoidales bacterium | reverse complement strand
GAATAAGGGTAGTGATAATGATGAGCCTTATTCACAATTCATCACTGGGGCGACGAGGCGTCTACTTTAGCGGCGGTATCACCGCTTTATAGGTATCACCTTCGATTCTTATGAGATTGGTCTTGAAGGTGGAGAGATCTGAAAAGACTTCTTCACCCGGCGCGTTTTCTGCCGTAATCAGCCATTCATCCCCTACCCCGTCGAAAGTGATCTGCCCTTTGGGGTCACATCACCTACCAGCTCACCAAATCTGCTAATGGTAAGAGTTTGATCTGTTTGATTCTCCACTACTATGTGGTAAGAAGGTTCATACACCCCGCTTTCCATACATCCCGAAGAGAGCATCAGTACGGCTAGGAGCAGTAGGCTGACCAACAATATGCGTTTCATGGCGGTATCATAGTCGGCCTAACACCATTTCGCAACTTGCTACTGTGTGGCCCACGCCTAACTAATAGCTATGTTACGTTGGGATTCAAAATGATACACTACCCCTTAGGTATAGGTATTGCAATCTCTGTGAACATATCATATTGGTATGCCTGCCCTAACTTTTAAGAGGCCGCGCCTCTTTAACTCCGCTCTAGGACGTGTTTGTAAGGGGCTGCGCTTTAACCCGCTTGGACTAGGGAAGGGAAAATAGTTTATAAGAGACTTCGTCTCTTTGACTTTATTTGGGTTACAGGGTGAAACCCTACAAATACCGGGGCGGGCGGGACAACAAGGGATTTCGCCCCTGTTACTCCTTCTCCACCTTCACCGCACAGACCTTGTATTCCGGTATCTTGGCCACCGGGTCATAGGCCGGATTGGTGAGGCGGTTGGTGGGGCTCTCCGCGAAATGGAAGCTCATACAGATTACGCCTGGCGGTGACACCGCGGTGACACAGGCCCGCGCCGCCACTTCACCGCGGCGGGAACTGACCCGCACCATGTCACCATCGACCACGCCGAGGCCAGCGGCGTCCGCCGCATTGATCTCCACCAGTTCCTCACCGCGCAGACGGTTCAGACCGTCGACTTTACGCGTCATGGTACCGGTGTGATACTGGTATAGGCTGCGTTCGGTGGTCAGAATCAACGGGTATTGGGCGTCCGGCAGCTCCGCGGATGGCCGGTACTCCAGCGGCATAAAATACCCCTTGCCGCGGCTGAATTCCTGATCGTACAAATAGCAGGTACCGGGGTGAGAACTGTCCGGGCAGGGCCATTGCAGGGCCTCCCCGGCCTCCAGGCGCGTGTGGCTGATGCCTCCGTAACTTGGCGTCAGGGAGGCGATCTCCGTCATCACGTCCTCGGCGGTGGCGTGATCGAACCCCGCGGCGCCCATGCGCCGCGCAATCTCCGCGGTGATGTGCCAGTCCTCCCGTGCTTCACCGACCGGTCGCAGCACCTGCCTGACGTGCTGCACGCGGCGTTCCGTGTTGGTGAATGTACCGTCCTTTTCCAGGAAGCTGGCGGCGGGCAGTATCACGTCCGCGTAGCGCGCCGTCTCGGTAAGGAAGATGTCCTGCACCACCAGGAAATCGAGCTTTTCCAGGGCCTGCTCCACGTGCGTCACGTCCGCGTCCGAGAGCACCGGGTTCTCACCGACGATGTACATCGCCCGGACCCGTCCCTCCAGCGCCGCCGGCACGGCCTCGGTCAGCGCCAGCCCAACTTCCGGCGAAAGGCTGACGCCCCAGGCAGCCTCGAATTTCTGGCGTACAGCGTGGTCCACCACCCGCTGGTAGCCGGTATAGACGTTGGGCAGTGCCCCCATGTCGCAGGCGCCCTGGACGTTGTTCTGCCCCCTTAGCGGATTCACCCCCGCCGACGGAATGCCGACGTTACCGGTGAGCATCGCCAGGTCCGCGATAGCCATCACGTTGTCCGTGCCGTGGGTGTGCTGCGTGATGCCCATGGTGTAGAGGATCGAGGCCGGTGAATTGGTCGCGTAGAGGCGCGCCGCCGCCTGAATTTGGGCCGCCGGAATGCCGGTCTCACGCGTCACGAAGTCCAGGTCAAACGCCGCCAGTGATTCCCGGTATGCCTCTAAGTTCTCACAACGCGCGGCGATGAATTCTGCATCGGCCAGGCCCTCATCAAGAATCACGCGCGCCATGCCGCCAAGCAGGGCCACGTCCGAACCGGGACGCTGGCAGAGCCAGACATCGGCGAAGTTGGCCAGCGGAATACGGCGCGGGTTGGCGACGATTAGTTTGGCCCCTTTGTCCAGCGCCTTCTTGATCTGGAGCCAGACCACCGGGTGCGCCGCGGTGGTGTTGGTGCCGATGGCCAGTATGGCGTCGGCATCCGCGATTTCCCCGACCGAATTGGTCATGGCGCCGGAACCGAAAGTGGTGGCCAGACCGGCCACGGTGGGAGAATGTCAGAGGC
>CAZPSW010000236.1:0-2383 GCA_964589255.1 uncultured Dehalococcoidales bacterium | reverse complement strand
AATCCAGAAGGTGGGGTAGCGGCGCCATTTCGGAATGTTGTTCACCGCCAGCGCCACCAGCAGCATCAGCAGTGACCCGGCGGCGACCGGCAGCAGTACGTAGAGATAGCCCAGGGCGTGAATCTGGGCGCTGCCGATGACGGCGATCAATGCGGTGGCGCCACCCGGCGGGTGCACCGTCTTGGTGGCCTGCATGGCCGCGATGGCGGTGGCCACCGCCATCGCGGCGGCGAGCCAGAGTATGCCGCCAAAGATGTCATAGGCCAACACCCCGATGACGGCGGAGACGATATGTCCGCCAACGAAGTTCCGCGGTTGCGCTAGGGGGCTCTCGATGACGCCGAAGATAAGTACCGCGGAGGCCCCGAAGGAGCCGATGAGGAGCACTAGGTCAGTGCCGTCGAGGACGTTAAAGCTGACCCCGGCCACCGCGCCGACGCCGAGGAAAGCGCCCAGCCAGGACCAGATGATGACCTTCAAGCCGACCCGCGGGGGGCTGACGCCGCCGCCGCGCATGCGTCCCAGGTAGCCCTTCATGGTGACGCCCCGCCGAGGTAGATCTCACCAGCGCGCACGCGTCCACGGGCGGTCAGGAAAACGCGGTCGATGATGCGCGACAACTTGGTGGCGTCCCGCACGTTGTATTCGTCACCCAGGTTGACCAGCCAGTCCGCGTCATAGAGGATCTTGAAATTTTGGGTGTTGACGTGACCGGGGCGGTGGTGGTGGCCGATGATCTCGCAGACCTCGTTGATGACAGCGTTTTGGAAGCCCAGCCCGGCCAGGATTTCACGGGCCACCGGTGGCCCCTCGATCTCCTGGTATTTGCCGCTGCTGCTGCCGTATTTTCGATCCGCGTTGGGGATGCCGATGTCATGCAGTACCGCGGCGGCGGTAACCACGATTTCGTCCCCGCCTTCGTGCGGCAGCAGTTCGGTGGCGTAGGCAGTGACACGGTGGGCATGATCGATGCGCCGCGCGTCGTCACCGAAATAGCGCTCCATCTCCCGCAGCAGCGTATCCTTTAACCCGGTGGCGTCGGCATTGTCTTTCATCTGCCTGCATTATAGCGGAACACCAGGCCACTGACCAGAATTTGGTGCTAGTATTGCTCCAGCTGCTTCAGGATGTAGTCGGCATACCATTCCGGCCAATTAGCGTCCGGGGCGCCGATCTGGTCTTCGTGCACCGCGTGCGCCGCCTTGGCCATACGCAGCAGTTCCGCCAGCACCTGTACCGTTAGCTTGTACTTCGGCATCACACCCTCCTTATGGTTGATCATCCGGCGCCAGCGTGGTGCCCCCGTTGGGGACGATGCGCCAGGCGTGAGTGTAGACGTTGATCTTGCCGCCCTTGGCGGCACCGACCAGGGTGATTCCCGACGCCTCGGCCATCTTGATGCCAAGGCTGATCGGGGACGATACCGAGATGATGATGGGAATGCCGTGCCGTGACACTTTATGCAATATCTCCAGGGAGACGCGGCCACTGGTAAGTAACAGCCGCCCCGCGGTGGGGATATCCTCCAGCAAGCACCTACCGAAGACCTTGTCGACGGCATTGTGCCGCCCGATGTCCTCGCTGAAAGCGAGGAAGTCATGGCCGTCACTAAGCGCGGCACTGTGCACGCCGTGGGTGGCCCGGTAGGTCGGGGAAAGGTGTTGGAAACGCTTCACCAGGTCAAAGACATCCGCCGCGTCGATCTTTAGTTGGGACTCGTTGCGGGGCATGTCCGCATCCGCGGTGCTGTAGAAGGTGGCGCTGCCGCCGCAACCGGAGGTGATCAGTCGGGGTGAAGCGTAGCCGTCGCTGAGGTCAACCGGCTCTTTCGTGGTCAGGCGCACCGTGCCTAGGGTGGCGTCGATATCAATACCGGCGATCTGGTGGCGGTCCTGGAGCAGGCCCTCCGAGACCAGAAAACCGACCGCCAGAAAGTCCAGTTCATCCGGGGTGCAGAGCAGGGTAGCCAGTTCCGTGCCGTTGATGAAGATGGTGGCCAGGGATTCCCCCGCCACCTCTGCCTCGAAGGGCTGTCCGCCCTGCGGTGTCAATCTGATGATGGAAAGTTTTTGAGTTACGTCCACGATATCTTCCGCGCCGTGGTGCTTGGCGCAGTCGTATTATAGCCGATATTCGTGAAACGTGTCACCGCGAGGCGTGGCCGCGGGTTAAAAGGGCGCTTAAGAACTCTGGGTTTACAGCGGTTCCAGCGTCATTCAGAACGAGCAGCGCCACTGCCGTCGCCAGTTTATTTACCCCCTTGAAGGAGGCGGGTTCAGGGCGTTAAATGGGCGCAGCCCCCTCAGCGCTGCACCACAACTGTGACACCCTCCCATTCAGAATCCCTATCTCCGTGGAAGGGGGTCAGGGGGTTGGGGGTTGC
>CAZPSW010000235.1:0-2395 GCA_964589255.1 uncultured Dehalococcoidales bacterium | reverse complement strand
GTAGCAGGCCGACGATACGGTTGCGCCTCATGTCCAGGTAGCCGTGCTCGCAGATGCGCAGGAAGGGCACCGCTTCGCTGGCCATGAAGGTCAGGGTGTTGCGTACGTCGGGATAGATGCAGCCGAGGCCTTCCGCGGCGTGCTGGATGGCGTGCAGGTCACGGGAAATCTCTTCCATCGGGGCCGCGGTCTGGATGCCACCGATGCGAATCGGGATTTCGGCCAGGATTATCCCGCCTTCGGCCACCACCATACCGCCCTTTAATTCGCGTACGCGGTTCGCCGCTAGTACTATATCGGCGTCATTGGCGCCCGCCGCGATCAGTACCCAGCCGTCAGTGGCGGCGCTGGTGGCGATGGCGCCGCGCTTCAGCCCGAGGCCCCGAATGAGGCCGGTGAAACTGTCCCCGCTGCCGTAGCAGCGTTCCACGGCGGCAATCTTGATGATGTCGTCTTTCGCGTCGGGGATGGCCTCGCCGCCATTTACTTCAATCTCCGTGAAGGCCTGGTGCGTGACGTAGGTGCTGATGAGGTCCATCAGGCGCAGGTTTTGCGGCCCGTCCGGCAGATCGACGGGGATGTTGAAGTCACCTGCGGTGAAATTATTTGGCAGGTGCAGGCTGTCCCGGCACCAGTCGCTGTAGTCGTGGTGCCTTGGTTCTACCAGTAAAACACCGCGGTGGGCCACCCGCGCGCCGTGGCTGATGACGTGTTCCGGTTTCACCGTGTCCAGGGCCGGGAGCACCAGGATGTCCGCGAAGCGTCCCGGCGCGATACCGCCGATGAGACCATCCAGCCCGTAGTGCCGTGCCACGTTGTAGGAGGCCATCTGGAAGGCGCGCACCGGCGGAAAACCGATCTCGATCGCCTTCTGCACCAGTACCTCCATGTAGCCGCTCTCGACGAGTTGCCAGGCGCCGACGCCGTCGCTGGTAAGGCCCAGGTTACCGAAATCGACGCCGCTGTCCTTGATCTGGGCGACGTTGGCCAGGTCCTCGCGTATTTCGCCGTCCCGGATGTAGACGAAGAGTCCGGCGCGCAGTCTTTCCAGCACCTCTGCCTCGGTGATCGGTTCGTGGCAGGAGCAGACGCCCAGCGCGATATAGGCCTGGAGCTTGTTGCCCCGGGCCCCGGCGCTGTGCCCTTCCACCTGTTTGCGGGCGGCGGCGGTGGCGCTCATCATGGCGCGCAGGCGCGGTTCATCCTCCAGCACGGCGGACCAGTAGATTTCACCCAGGCCCAGACAGTCTTCCCGGGCCAGGAGTTCTTCAATCTGCGGCTGTGTCACCACGCGGCCCGCGGTGGACGGATTGATAGTGGACATCGGCGGTGCCGTGAAGTAGATTTTCACCGGCTGGTTGGCGGCGGCGCTGAGGAATTCCCGGACGCCCTGGTAGCCCAGCGGGAAGGC
The DNA here is from genome assembly GCA_964589255.1 of uncultured Dehalococcoidales bacterium. Classification (GTDB taxonomy): domain Bacteria; phylum Chloroflexota; class Dehalococcoidia; order Dehalococcoidales; family SURF-40; genus CAZPSW01. The sequence continues at coordinate 984 of CAZPSW010000235.1, read as the reverse complement.
CAGGCCGGTGGTCTCGGTGACAATGGTGGTGGTGCCCCCGGCCAGGGCGTAGCGCACCACCTCCTCGACGGAATATATCAGGTCAATGTGGGTGTGACCATCAATGAAGCCGGGCACCAGTACCGAGCCTGCGGCGTCAATAATCTCCGTCTTTTCGCCGATGCTAGCGGCGCCGTTCATGCCCACGTAGGCAACCTTCTCGCCCTTGATCAATACGTCGGCGCGCAGCACTTCGCCGCTGTAGACGTTGACCACGTCACCCCCGGTGATGGCCAGGTCCGCGCTGTCCTGGTTCAGGGCCACCCACATCAGCTCGTCGCAGGTGACATCGCAGGTGATGTTGGACTGGTCTGGTTGTAAAGTCATCGCTTGGATTATAGCGGGTTGGGCGGGGAAAGGTCTAGCCGGTGCCGGCGCGCCATGTTTGACATAACGGCACCCATTCTCTCAGGGCAGGGGCGCATCTCGTACCGAAGCTGGTTGCCGCCAGTTTGTTTGCCCGTAAATTGGGCAAACCGGAAACAAAAAAGGTGTTAAAAAGGCTTCGCCTCTTTTACTCTTTTGGGTGCGTAAGGGTACGAATATCTCTAAGGGGCGGCGCGCCTTTGACCCCTTCACGTTCCTTGCGCACACCTTGTCAGCGGCGTAAAAATTTGGTATGAAGGCACCACCAGGCTTAAGGGAAATGGAAATGGATGGACCGAACATCAACTTATTCATCGCAGGTGTAGTGCCGCTCGTTATCAGCCTTTACTATGTATTCTTCAAAAAGGATTTATTACGGCGACACGGCCCTCTGTTCAGGCGTATTATGTACCTCTACGTCGCGGTATCCTCCATTGTCGTTATCTGGGGAATCGCGGGTTTCGTCCAAACCGGGAATTGAAGGTAAGTCGGTATTCAAGAAGGTCGTGGAGATGAATACATGCGATCACTAGATAATTAAATATTTTCCTTCTGTGATTTCTCGCCAACCGGCCTGCT
>CAZPSW010000234.1:0-2409 GCA_964589255.1 uncultured Dehalococcoidales bacterium | reverse complement strand
ATGTCCTCCTCGGCGGCGAGCTGGTTGAAGAGCTTGACGCCGAGCGTGTTGCCGCTGAGTGCCGCCGCTTTCAGATAAAAGGCCCCACCGTCGATCTCCATCTGGACCGCGGTCTGCATCACCTTGAGCAACCCTTCACGGGTTTCCATGGTCGCCTCCCAAAAAGTTATCCCGCGGGCGGTCAGGGCCGAAACAGCCACCGGAAAAGTATAGTACAGGCGCGGTCTCGGGGCTAACCCTCGGTGCTGCGGTAGAGGTTCTCGTAGGCGCGGTAAAACTCCGGGTCACGCGCCGCGAAGCTCTCTTTCAGGGCGCGCATGCGGCGCACGAACTCGGGCCTGTCGCCGCGTCCCACCGTGTCCGCCCAGGCAGCGGTACGGCGGCTGAAGGCAGCCTCAACTTCCGTGATGCCCGGCAGGTTGAATTGTAACGCCGCGTAAAGCTCCGGGTCCTCGGCGACGACGCTTTCCACCAGGTCCAGCAGGACCTTATAGGTGGTGGAACTGAACTGGCGCGATGTTTCCAGTTGCTCGAAGTGTAAGAGCGTGTCCGCGGTGACGACGGCGATGAAATGCGAAAGGCCGAGCACCACCGTCATCATGCGGTCGTGCTCCTCGGGTGTCATCTGGCTGACCTTGCCCCCGCGCTGCTCAAGGTAACCCCGGGCCCGGTCAGCGAACTCGGTACCGGCGGCATCCGTTGGCGTCAGGATAAAGTTCTGCCCCCTGGGGCTCTTGGCGCCGGGGCCGAACATGGGATGAATACCGAGGCAGCGAGCGTGCCCCAGGTGTTCGCGCAGCACCCGCGAGGGCATCGTCTTCACGGAGGTGATCTCCACCACCCTGGCGCCAGCCGGAACGGTGGGGGCGATTTCTCTGACCACGGCCTCGAAACTATCGATCGGCACCGAGATCAAGGTGACATCGGCCTGGGCCACCGCTTCCTGAAGTGAAAGCAAGGTCACGCCCAGTTCCGCCGCGGCGCGCTCCAGGTTGGCGCGGCTGCGCCCCGCGATGACTACCTCATGATTCTCCCCGAGCAGCAGTTTGGTACACCAGCGTCCCATCTTGCCGGCGCCGCCGATGACGGCGAACTTCATGCTTCCCCTTGCCACTTCGGGTAGGAGCCGAGCATTTTGACGAAAATAGTGTGCTGCTCCAGGCTGGTGATCGCTTCACGAGCCGCCGCGTCCCCGTGATGGCCTTCGAAGTCCAGGTAGAAGTTGTAATCCCATATCTTCTGCCGGGTGGGCCGGGACTCTATTTTGAGCAGGTTGATACCGCGCACGGCGAACTCATTGAGAGCCTCGTAGAGCGCCCCGGGGCGGTGGTTGGTGGAGAAGACGATCGAGGTCTTATCGTTGCCGGAGGGCGCTACTGCTTGCGTCGCCAGCACGAAAAAGCGGGTGAAGTTGAAGGTGTTATCCTCTATTTCGTGGGCCACGACCTGCATGCCGTATATCTCGGCGGCGCGGGTGCCCGCGATGGCGGCGGCGTTCCGCAGACCTTTTTCCTTGATCATTCTGACCGAGCCGGCGGTATCACTGGCGGGCATCATCTCGGCGTTGAGGTGCTTTAGAAAACGCTGGCTCTGCCCCAATGCCTGCGGGTGTGAATAGACCTTCCGGATGTCGTCCAGGCCCACGCCGTGGTGCGCGATCAGGCAGTGACTGATACGGATGTCAATTTCACCGATCACTTTGAGACTGGAATTCAACATCAGGTCATAGACGCGGTTGATGCTGCCCTCCAGGGAATTCTCCACCGGCACCACGCCGAACTTGGTGGCTTCGTTCTCCACGGCCTGAAAAACGTCTTCGAAGTCCTCACACGGCTTGACCTCCACCGAAGGCCCGAAGTAGCGCAGGGCGGCCTCTTCGCCGTAGGCCCCGATCTCGCCCTGGAACGCGGCGCTGGAGCCCTGAATACGCTTGCTCGCGGTGATGATGCGGTGGTATATCGCGGCCGCGTCGTCGGCGCTGATATTCAGCTCCGTGGCGGCCTGACGTACCGCCGCGATCACATCCTGCTCCCGCCGCTTGTCCTCCACCGCCTTGCCCAACTTCTCTTTCTGGACTCCGATCTCGGCGGCGATGCCGATGCGTTTGGCGATCAGTTTCACGATCTCGGCATCGGCGGCGTCAATTTCCCGGCGCAGGTCACCCAGGTCCATATTTCCCTCTTCACGGCCCTTCTGCGGCGTGGCCGACGTACTGGATTATAGCAGTAAAACGCGTACCTGGGTCAAACCGGGGGTGGGAAGTTCCGACGTCTTGTTTTTCTTGACGCGTGCCTGGGTTTGAACTATGATGGAAAAGTTGACGGCAGCGTAGCTCAGTGGTAGAGCAGGGGACTCATAAGCCCTTGGTCGCAAGTTCAAATCTTGCCGCGCCCACTTCAATTTCGTCCA
>CAZPSW010000233.1:0-2416 GCA_964589255.1 uncultured Dehalococcoidales bacterium | reverse complement strand
GTAGTGCCGGTGCACCGCGCCCTTGGGCTTGCCGGTGGTGCCGGAGGTGTAATGCATCAGGGAATAATCGTCCCCACCCACCGCCGGCGGCTGGAAATTGTCGGCGGCAGCGGCCATCGCCTGGTGGTAGATCGTCTCCCCGGCCTGGGTCTGGTATTCCCCGCCGCGGTCAATGATGATCAGGTGTTTTAAGGCCGGCAGGCCGGCGATGACCTCCGCCACCTTGGCCTTGAGTGCCGGGGTGGTGACAAAGGCAATGGCGCCGCTGTCCTCCAGCCGGTCCCGCACCGGGTCCGGCCCGAAATCGGCGAAGAGGGGGCCCGCGACGGCGCCCAGCTTCAGGGTGCCAAAAAAGGCGATGTAAAGCTCCGGCACCCGTTCCGCGAAGAAGAAGACGCGGTCCCCCTTTTGGATGCCCATGCCGGCCAGTACGCCGGCAAATTTATCGGTCAGAGCGGCCATCCGGGCGAAGGTATAGCTCTCCGTTTCGCCGGTCTTGGACTCCCAGTACAAGGCTACTTTTTCCCCGTTGCCATCCGCTACGTGGCGGTCAAAGGCAAGCTTGCCCAGGTTCAGCGTCGCCGGGTCACTGATGCCCAGTTCTTTCTCCAGCAGGGACCAATCGTACTCCCCACCGAGCTGGTCCACGCTTTCCAGGTTGGGCCAGGCTTTCATCCGGTCCAGGGCCTGTTTTGGAATCTCGGCGTAAGCCATGCGCACCTCCAGGCAAACCGCAACCGCGGTTTCTCACCGAATACCTTCAGCGAATAAGACAACTTACTATATTCTCCGGGCCGCGGTCAAGATTTTACGGCGCCATCTGCCGCGGCTATACGTCAACGCTGACATCGGTTAAGATAATCCGGTGAACCTTGAACCGGACGTCCTGGTCATCGGCGGTGGCCCCGCCGGTCTGGGGGCCGCCGCTAAAGCCGCAGCCGGCGGCGCCGTGGTGACTCTGTTGGAACGGCGCGCCGCCATCGGGGAGCCGGTACGCTCCAGCGGCGCTAGTTTCATCCCGGACCTGGTCAAACTGGGCGTCAGCGCGGATTGTTACCACCCCGTGCCGGTGCTCAAGTTCGTCTCGCCGGGTGAGACGGCGACGTTCCGTTATAATAAACCGCTGGGCTGCGTGTTGGACGTACGTAAACTCTACCAGCACCTGGCGGTAGAGGCCATCAGGGCCGGTGCCGAAATCCACTTGAAGACGGTGGTGCTGGAACTGACCCCGGCACGCGAGGGGCGCCTCCTGGTGACCGCCAGGGGCATCTCACGGCAGGTTATGGAATTCCGCCCCAGGCTGGTGATCGACGCCAGCGGCTTCAGCGCGGTGGCCGCCAAAAGGACCGGGCTGCACCACGGCTTCCCGCGTTTCGCGGTCGGTGCGGAATACGATTTCTTTGCTCCGAACTATGACCAGGACGAGGCGCTGCTACTGGTCGGCAGTCATATCGTACCGGCGGGTTACGGCTGGGCCTTTCCCTACGGTGAGGGCCGCGTGCGCGTCGGCGTCGGCATCATCTACCCGAACGCCCGTGCCCAAGTACTGCCGTACCTGGAAAAACTGGTGGCGCACTTGAAATCAACCTCGACGATGCTGCACGGGGCGGCCCCGGTGGAATACCACACCGGCGTCATCCCGGCGCGCGCCTTCACCGGCACCCTGAGCGGTGGGCGCGTGCTCATCGCCGGGGACGCCGCGGCACAGGCCTCGCCGCTGTTGGGCGAGGGCATCCGCTTCAGCCTGGGCGCGGGACAGCTGGCCGGGGAGGCCGCCGTCAGCGCGCTGCGCCAAGACGATTTCTCTGACGCCTGCCTGGAACAGCTTTACGGCGCCGTCTGGCGGCAGCGTTACGGGCGTCACATGCGCATTGCCTCGGAGATTCAAAACGTGATCGTGAACTATCGGGACGAACACTGGGACGCCCGCGTCAGGATGCTGCGGCGCTTGACGCCAAAGCTCTTCGCGGCGGCGCTGGGCACGGACTTCAGGTTGAGCGTGTTGGCGGGCATCGCAGCGCGTAATCCGGAACTGGCCGGGGCGGGGCTGCGGCGGCTGATACGCATCGCCAGGGGCTAGCCCCCGGCTAACATTTCTTCAGGACCTTGACCACGCCGACCCGGTTCAGGATCGAGGTAATGCTTTCCTCGGTGTCGGCGGATTCCCGTATCGTCGCCACCAGCGCTTCCAGGGAGCGCATCATGGTGTCCTTGTCGGCGATCCTGAAGACCTCGTAACCCCGCTGGTGGAAACGCCCGAACTTGCCACCCATCCAGACGCGGTAACCGGTCTCCCGCGCCGTGAAGACCCCCTGCGGGCAGACCTTAATGCAGCGGCCGCAATCATCGCAGGCCCGTTCGTCGATCTCCGGCTGGCAGCGGCGCAGCATGATGGCGTAGCCGCGGCAGATGTCAA
>CAZPSW010000232.1:0-2417 GCA_964589255.1 uncultured Dehalococcoidales bacterium | reverse complement strand
ATCCCACCGCTTATCGTGGAGAATGCCCCCTGCCAATTCGAGGTGCAGACGGATGACATCAACATCCACCGTCTGATCCCGGTCACAACGCATACCGGCGCTGACCCGGGGCCCATCCTCTCCGGCGGCCTGGTGCTCGTCGACACCCCGGAATTCGGACGCTGCGTGACCTATAAGCGGATGCACTTCCGTGGAGCGGACTGGGCCAGCCTGATGAGCAACCCCACCAGCCACCTGGCGCAGATCGTGGCCGCCTATGCCAAAGAGCATAAGAACCTGCCGCTGACGATCAACATCTCCCCGCCGCCGTCAGTGCTGGCGGTGGCCGGTGGCGGCCTGCTGCCAAAACTGATCCCGCTGGGCAGTGACGAACTGGCCATCGCCGGGGGCCTCCAGGGCAGCGCGGTGGAGATTTGCCGCGCGAATACGGTCGACGGTTACGCCATCGCCGCCTCGGAATGGGTCATCGAGGGTTACATCGACACCTCGGAGAAGGTCTGGGAGAGCGCGGCGGCGGAAAAGACGGGTGACCCGGAATTACCATTTATTCCCGAGGGCCACGGCTACATGGGGATGGCGCTGGAAGTGCAGAAGTTCCACGTCACCGCGGTCACCCGCCGCCAGGACCGGCCCATCTATTACGCGCCGCTGAGCCATTCATTCGAATCCCCGCGGATGCAAATTCCGATCAATCAGGCGCTGCAGTACCAGGCGCTGCACGACGGCTTTCCCACCCTGGTGCGGGACATCAGCGCCCTGGACGGCATGAAGGGCCGCTGGTACGGGCTGATTGTGCAGGTGACGAAGCAAAGCGCTGCCGATGACGCCGTGGTCGGGGGCATCATCCGGGCCGCCTTTGAGACGGCCGGGTCGTTACGCATGGTGATGGTGGTCGATGAGGACATTGATATTCATTCCCCGGACGAGGTGATCTGGGCGCTGGGCACGCGCCTGGAGGCAGCCCGTGACCTGATGGTACTGCCCCCGCGTGACCCCGGCGGCATCCGCGTGGAGACGGTCGGCCCATTCGCGCCGGTGACACGCCTGGGCTTTGACGCCACCATCCCTTTCCTGCACCGCGCGCGTTACCGTCGCGGGGAGTATCCCGAAGTTGACCTGGCACGCTGGCTGCGTCCAGAACAGATCGCGGCGGCGCGTGGTTTACAGGGTGATTACGCCCGTCTCCAGGCCCGAAAACGCGTCTAGCGTTTTTCTCCTACTCAAAGACACCGGCCTGCAAAAGTTCAAGGAATTCCGTGTCGGACATCCCCAGGAGCTCACGGCAGACGTATTCCGTGTGCTGCCCCAGTAACGGCGCCGCGGCACCCGTTTCATCCCGGTGACGGCTCAACTGGAAGGCCTGACCGAGGTGTTGAAACGGGCCTTTGTCCCCACGCTCCAGCCGCCAGAAGATGCGCTGCAGGCCGGGGTCCCGCAACAGGTCAGCCGCATTCTGCACCACCGCCGCGGGCACTCCGGCCGCCTGGCATTTACGTGCTGTCACGCCGGCTTCCCGGCGGCGCGTCCAGGCCCCGATGACGGCGTCGATATCGGTTTCCCGCCGCCGTCTGCCCGCCAGTGTCCGAAATCCGGACCGGGTGGCCATCTCGGGCATACCGATGACCTGACACAGAGCGCGCCACTGATCGTCCCCGGTGGCGCTGATAACCACCCAGCGGTCGTCGCCGCGGCAGCGGTAAGCCTGGTGCGGTACCGCCATGGCGCTTTGGTTGCCCCGCCGCGCCGCGATGCGGCCGTTGACACCGTAATCCAGCAACGCGGTGGCCAGGAATTGTTGCGTCGCCTCCAGCTGGTTCAGATCGAGGCACTGCCCCAGGCCGGTGCGGCGCTTATATTCCAGCGCCGCCAGAATCATCACCGCCGCGAAACGCGGCAGTATCAGGTCCGTATAGCCCGCCACCGGCGTCGATGGGTCACGGTCTGCCCACCCCGTCAGCTCGGTGACACCGGCCAGCCCGGCGGCCACCACGCCGTAGCCGGGGTGACGGTGGTGCGGCCCGTTCTGCCCCTGGATGCTGAGCTGCGCCATGATAATGTCGGGGTTGATGGCGCGCACGCAGTCGTAACCCAGCCCCATTTCCGCAATCTTGCCCGGCGCGAAATTCTCCGTCATCACGTCCGCCCAGGCAATCAGCGGCCTGAGCACACGCATCGCCTCCGGGTGACGCAGGTTCAGGAACAGGCTCAGCTTATTCGAGCCGTAGAAGGCGAAGAGGCCACCGCCGTCAACGTCCGGCACGCCCCCGGCATACGGCACCGAGACGCGCAGCAGATCAGGCCGCTGCATTGACTCCACGCGTATCACGGTGGCGCCGTTATCCGCCAGGTATTTCGCAGTGATAGGCCCCGCCATGACCCAGGCGAATTCCAGCACCTTGAGCCCCTGGAGTGCCTTC
>CAZPSW010000231.1:779-2430 GCA_964589255.1 uncultured Dehalococcoidales bacterium | reverse complement strand
GACGGTGCCGATGGCCACGAATTTACTGACCCCGTGCCGCCGTGCCTGTTCCATCAGTTGCACCCCCATGATGAGGTTGTTGTAAAAGAATTCGCCCGGCTTTTCCTGGTTGGCGCCGATGCCGCCTACCTGCGCCGCCAAGTGTATCACCATGTCGGGGCGGGTGGCGTCGTAAAGGCGCTCCAGGGCCGCCGGCTCCCGGAGGTCGTATTCCGCGTGGCTGGGGGCGAAAACATCGGTGGCGCCGCGCGCCCGGAGGCCGGCCACCACGTAGCCGCCCAGAAAACCCGCGCCGCCGGTCACTAGCACCCGTTTGGACGCCCAGAATGAATCCGTCATATCACCGCCCGCCGCCATGCGCTAGACCCTCGCCCGCCAGTAGTCCAGCAAGTCCTGGAGTGTCTGCTCAAACGGTATCTCCGGCTGCCAGCCGGTGGCCGCCCGCAGCTTGGCAATGTCCCCGCGCATCAGCGGAATGTCCGCCGGCCGCATCAGGGCCGGGTCTTCCCGCACCGTGATACGCGCGCTGGACATCGACAAGAGCAGTGCCAGCACTTCCCGGATGGAGTGGGACTGACCAGAGCAGATGTTATAGGCCTCGCCCGGCGCGCCTTTTCGCAGCACCAGCCAGTAGGCCCGCACCACGTCCCGCACGTCAGTAAAATCACGCTCCGCGTCAAGGTTACCGACGCGCAGCACCGGTTTTCCCCCTTTCTCCACGCGGGCGATCTCCCGCGCGAAACGGGAGGTGACATAGGTCCGCGGTCTGCCCGGCCCGGTGGTATTGAAGGCGCGGGTAATCACCACCGGCAGGCCGTAGGAACTGTAATACTGGTAGGCCAGCCGGTCCTGGGCCACCTTGGCCACCGCGTACGGCGAGAGTGGCCGGAGCGGAGCGTCTTCCACCACCGGTAATTCCTGCGCTGAGACCATGCCGTATTCCTCGGAGCTGCCCGCCACCTGGACCCGCGGCGCATGTCCCGCGGCGCGTACCGCCTCCAGCAGGTTGATGGTGCCGATGACATTGGTGCGCATCACCTGTACCGGGGTGCGCCAGCTCTGGAAGACGGAGGAAATCGCGGCCAGGTGAAAGACGTAATCGGGACGTACTGCGCCGATGACACGCTTCATGGCTACCGCGTGACGCACGTCTGCCGGGTGGAGCTCAATGCCCTTGGCCGCCGCCGTGACGCGCCTGGCGCTGGGCCGGTAAATGCCGTGCACGGCCACACCCTGCCGCAGCAGGTAGGCGGCCAGGTGCCGTCCCACGAAACCGTTGACGCCCGTGATCAGGGCCGTTTCCGTCATCTCAAATACCCTTCGTGCCGCTCAGTTCGCGGTAGACCGCCAGCGTGCCGGCGGCGGCGCCGTCCCAACTGAACTGCCGCGCCCGGTCCAGCCCCGCCTGAAGACGCGCCGGGTCACGCCCCATCGCCGCGTCCAGTGCCGCCACCAGTTCCCCCGGCTGCCCCGCTGTGAAGTACCACGGCGCCTCGCCGGCCACCTCGACACTGGACGGAATGCGCGATGCCACCACCGGGCAGCCGCAGGCCATCGCCTCCAGCAGCGGGATGCCGAAGCCTTCGTAGAGGGATGGGTAGACGAAGGCCCTGGCCCCATTATACAGGCTGCAGAGCGTATCGTCATCGAC
>CAZPSW010000231.1:0-769 GCA_964589255.1 uncultured Dehalococcoidales bacterium | reverse complement strand
TTTTAGCGTTCCCTGGGGGGCGCCCAGTTTCCGTTTTCGTGTTTGTATACGCACGCACGCGCGCACGCACGCACGCACATAAACGCTATGTTTTGCGGGATTGCTTTGTAGATAAACGCACCCAGCAGCTGCACCCGCCCGCTCAGGCCATCGTCCTCGATCGCCTGCGTTTCCGCGGGCGTCCAGGGTGGACCCACCGCCACCAGTTTCACCTCGTGCCGCCGCTCCCAGGCGGCGTAGGCGCCAAGCAATTCCGCGAAGTTCTTGTAGTGCGCCCGTGGTCCCACATAGAGGATGTACTCCCAGTCACCCACCGCGCCCGCGCGAGGTTCCCCGGGCGGCAGGGGGTGAAAGGCCTGGCCGTAAGCCAGCAGTACGGTATGCGTCCTGGCCGCGGGCACGTCAAAGCAGCGGATCACGTCCAGGCGCGTCGTCTCGGAGATGCAAATCACGGCGTCGGCGCGGCGGATGCACTTGCGCCGCCGGCGCCGGAGCAGCCGGGCGGCCCAACCGCTAAAAAGCTCCGGGTAGAATTCGTGGATCAGGTCCGCCACCGTGACCACCACCGGCCCGCGCCACCAGCGCGGCAGCGTGAAATAGCTGGCGTGCCAGATGCCAGCGCTGGCCGCCCGCAGTTGAAAACGCTGACGGTAGTCATTGATAAAGCCGCCCAGGTAACGCCTCAGCGGTGCCGGGTATAACCAGCCCGGCAGGGTGGCCAGATGCTGCCGCAGGCGCGGGTGTTGCGGCAGGGCCTGGCGCGCCCGTT
>CAZPSW010000230.1:0-2490 GCA_964589255.1 uncultured Dehalococcoidales bacterium | reverse complement strand
TCGTCGATTCGGGTAGTGATGGCCTGGTGGTGGTCGGCACTACCGGTGAATCACCGACCCTGGTGCGCAGCGAGGAACTGGAGCTCTTCCGGGCGGTCAAAGCCGCGCTCGGTGACCTGGGCACGGTGGTGGCGGGTACCGGCTCCAACAGCACCTCGGAGGCCATCGAGGCAACGCGTCAGGCGGAAGCGGTCGGCGTCGACGGCGCGCTCCTGGTGACGCCCTATTACAATAAACCGAGCCAGGAAGGGCTCTTCCAGCATTTTAGTGCCATCGCCGCGGCCACCAAGCTCCCCTGTATCCTCTACAACGTGCCGGGGCGTACCGGCATCAACCTGGCCGCGGAGACGGTGATACGCCTCTCAGCGGTGCCCAACATCGTCGGTCTCAAGGAGGCCGGCGGCAGCATGGCCCAGGCCTCCCAGGTAATTTCCGGCACGCCGGATGATTTCCACGTCTGGAGTGGTAATGACGCCGATAATTTCGGCATCATGGCGCTCGGCGGTTACGGCGCCATCAGCGTCGCCTCGCACCTGGTGGGGCTACAGATCAAGCAGATGATGACGCTACTGTTGGGTGGGGACAGCGCTGCCGCGGCGGAACTGCACCGCGGCCTCTTGCCGCTTTTTGACCGGCTCTTTATCCTTTCCAATCCGGTGCCGGTGAAGTATGCCATGGATCAGTTGGGTTTTAAGGTCGGGCAGACGCGGCTGCCGCTGGTGCCGCCGGATACGAAGAGTGCGGAACTGATCATGAAAGCGGTGCGCGCCAGCAAGATAGATATCAAGCTGTAGCCGTCAAGATCGAACACTAAGGGGGGGTTCCCGCCCCCCTTTTTTATGGCCGCGCGCGGCAGACGTCAGTGACCACGATCGTCTGGTCCCGCTTGGGCCCCACCGAGACGATGCAGGCCGGGCAGCCGGTGAGTGCCTCCAGGCGGCGCACGTAACACTGCGCGTTCTCCGGCAGGTCCTCGAAGCGCCGTACAGCGCGGGTGTCCTGTCGCCAGCCTTCGAGCTCTTCGTAGACCGGTTCGCAGCGCGCCAACTCCCGGATAGCGGCGGGGAAATAATCAATTTGCTTGCCGTCGAGCTGGTAGGCGGTGCAGACTTTAATTCGTGTGAAAGTGTCCAGGATGTCCAGCCGCGTGATAAAAGAACCGCTGAAGGCGTTGATGCGCTGGCTGTAGCGCGCCGCCACCCCGTCAAACCAGCCACAGCGGCGGGGGCGTCCGGTGGTGGTGCCGTATTCGTGGGCGCGTTCCCGGATGCGGTCGCCCTCGGCGTCGTTCAACTCGGTGGGGAAGGGTCCGCCGCCGACGCGTGTGCAGTAAGCCTTAAAAACGCCGTAAACGTCATCGATACGTTTCACGCCAACCCCCGCGCCAAGGCAGCCCCCGGCGGCCACCACCGGTGACGAGGTGCAGTAAGGGTAGGTGCCGAAGTCGGTGTCCAGCAGGGTGCCCTGGGCGCCCTCGAGCATCACCATCTGGCCCTCGTCCAGCGCCTCGTTGACCAGGCCGATAGTCTCGCGGATGTAGGGCCGCAGGGTGTCCGCGTAGCCGCAGAACTCTTCGTAAACCGCGTCGAGGGAGAGTGCCTCCTGCTCGAAGATGCGTGTCAGCACCAGGTTTTTGAATTCCAGCGCCCTTTCCAGTTCCGCCTTGAGCGTGTCCCGGTTCAACAGGTCCCCGACGCGGATGCCGGTGCGCGCCGTCTTGTCCGCGAAAGCGGGGCCGATGCCCTTGCCGGTGGTGCCGATGGCCTGTCCGGCGCGCCGGGACTCCTCGAGGCCGTCGAGCATGGTGTGCCAGGGCAGGATCAAATGCGCGCGGTCACTGATGCAGAGGTTGTCGGTGACGACGCCATCGCGGTTCAGTTCCGCGATCTCGGAGATGAGCACCTTCGGGTTGATCGCCACGCCGTTGCCGATGATGCAGCGCACACCGGGCCCGAAAATGCCTGATGGAATCAGGTGCAACTTGAATTCACCCTGCGGGTTGATTACGGTGTGCCCGGCGTTGTCACCGCCGGAGAACCGCACCACCATGGCGCATTGTTGGGCCAGGTTGTCGACGATCTTGCCCTTGCCCTCGTCGCCCCACTGACCGCCGATAACCACGATCGCTGGCATGTCTCTCCCTTTGTCAGGAGCAGGTGTATTTTCAGGCGTGGGCACCTGAAGCCCACAAGGTTCTATTAAACCATATTCAGGCGGGAATTTAAATAGCTGAGATGCCTATTCTTCGGTGCCCGCGCGGCTAGCCTGGTAGAGCCGCTGCGCGGTGGTCACCAGGCTGAGCGCGGCGATGACGCCGAGCGCCACCCCCGGCTGCCCCGTGAAGAGCCCGACGGCGAGTACGATGACGCGTTCCGGACGCGTGAAGAAACCGGCACTGGCGTTGATTCCGGCGGCCTCGGCGCGGGCGCGCAGGTAACTAGGCCAGGCGGCGGTGGCGATGGCCACGGCGACGATCAGCAGTGACCATTC
>CAZPSW010000229.1:450-2523 GCA_964589255.1 uncultured Dehalococcoidales bacterium | reverse complement strand
CACCCCGGGCGGAGCCGCACGAGGCGCCGGGCGTCTCCGCGGCGCCCCGGAGACGGCTCAGGCGGCTGCCCCAGGCGGGCCGGGCGATAAACGTGGCCGCCTCAACGACCATCTCCGGGCTGGCCGTATCGGTACCGGCGACGTTCAGCATCAGGCCGAGCAGCCAGTCAATCCTGGCCGTCCGTTCCGCCCGTAAGATCGGAGGGTACCAGCCGATGAAGGTCTGATATGCCGCGGCGGCCTCCGGGGTCAACTTCAAATCCATTAAGCCTTCGCTTCCCATAATTGCTTGGCGGCGTAGCCCTGACGCATCAGGCCCAGGTCACGGTAATCTATCTTCTGCGCGGTGACTTTGACCACGGTGGAGTTCACCGGTTTGGCCTCCGGTTTGCCGATGCTGACGCGATAGGGCAGCCAGTCATAGATCTCCAGCGCCCGATCATATGCCTCCGGTTGATCCGTGCGGCGGATGATCTCCGGCGTGCCGGTGATCTGGGCGCCCTTGATCCGGTACCAGTCACTCCAATCTGTAAACGTCGGTTCGAAGACGCCGATACTGATCACCGGGTTGGCCTCTAAATTCGCCAGTTTGGTGGTTGCCGCCGCCAGGAAATAGATCGTGGTGCCGTCCGAGTAATACTCGATCGGTGTGGCGCGCGGGACATCGCCTGAGCAGGTCGCCAGCACGCAGACGTTGCAGGACTTCAAAAAGTCCGCGATACGCGTCTCTAGCAGATCCCGCAGCATCGGCGTCTTGATCCTGGCCGCCCTGAGTTCACCCCATTCGGTTGGTTCCGTCATACCTTCATTCTTCCCCGGAGACGGAGTCTTCTTCGTTGGCCCGCCCGACACCGGCCCGCGCCATCTTGTCCATATCGATCAGCCGGGTGGGATTGGCGACGTTGTTCGGGTCCAGCGCCCTCTTCACCCCGGCGATCAGCAGGTGGATACCCGCGAATTGTTTTCCGCTGGCGCTGGCCTCCATCGCGGCGCCGGCGGAGAAGACCTTCTTGCCCTTTCGCAGACCTTTCAAATACGGATTCACGGTGCCGCTCATCAGTGACTCGAATTCGGGGGTCTTCTCCGCGAAGCAGCCCACCGAGGCGGTGGCGATGCGCCCGAAGTCCGCCAGCGTGGCCTTGGTCTGCTCCTGGCCGCGGTCAAAGAGGCCGCCGTCACCCAGCGGCGGCGAGAACCTTTTCAAGGTCTCAGTACCCAGCGCCATGCTCCGGAGCGCATCCTGCAACGAATCGGTGGAGGAGCCCAGACTGGCGACCTTTCCCATCCGGTTGTAGCGCATGCGGTGTGTGTCCCGCACCGCGGAGATCGTCATCAAGTCCCGCACCCAGACCGCCGCCGACTCCGGGATCAGTGCGCCCCCGGTCTCGGCGATGATCGCCGAAAGGTTTTTCTCCTCGTAGGCGACCTGGGCGGCGCCGGCGTAGCCCCAGAGCGTCACCAACGTCAAATGGCGCCGGTGGATCAGTTCCTGCCAGGTCTCCGTCTGCCATTGCCGCCAGAATTCCTCTCGCGAGCGCGACGCCAGGCCGACCAGGTCATGCGGACTGCACTGCATCACCACGCCGCCGATTTCCGCTTCACCAATCTCACGTAGCGACGTGAAACACGATTCCAGCGTGGGGTGGCTAAAAATTATGGTCTTAAATAACTCGGGCGGCAGGGGGCAGGTCTTTTCCGGCTGCACCCCATGGGTCACCAGTACCGGCGGCCCCGGCCAAGGGTAGAGCTTGATCGCCGCCCTGGTGAAAACGCCGAGCGCCCCCCTGGGACCGCTGCCGCCGCGGAAGACCCCGCGGGCATCGATCCCCGGGCCTTCGCCCCAACTGTAATCGCCGCCGCCGAGGGCCAGCGAGCCGGTGCGGATAACCTCGCCGTCCGGCAGTACCACCTCGGCGCCGAGCAGGCTGCGCCCCTTGCCGGTACGCCAGCCGGTCCAGTGGGTGTTGGTGAAGATATTCGTCGCCAGCGCCGAGGTCTGCGTCCCGGCGCCGGTGCTGCCCATGCAGAGGCCGACCTTCATCGACGCCGCCTGTAGCTGGGCAATCGTAACGT
>CAZPSW010000229.1:0-440 GCA_964589255.1 uncultured Dehalococcoidales bacterium | reverse complement strand
GGCTCAACCACGGCGTATTTGTTACCCGCATCAATGTGGAAAGCGTTCATCCGCTTGGGGTCGATCAGGCACCAGTAGCCATAACCTGCCCGGGGGTTGCAGCTGGAAAGCCCCAGCCCGGTGCTGGTCATCGAGAACGGGAACCCGCATCGATTAGCCAGGCGCACGATTTGCTGCACGTCCACGGTGGTGCCAGGCATCACGATGAACTCAAAGCGGGTCTTACTTTTGGCAATCGACATCTGAGATTCCCGGCTGAAGGCCTCAAGGATTACCGGGTCATCGGCGACGTAGTCCTCACCGAGCAAGTTCACCAACTCGGTCATGATTATGCGGTGTTTTTCGTCGCCCAGCGGCATCGCGGTCCTTCCCCGGACAGTTACTGTCGATTATTTATAGAGGTGGCAGGCCAGCCAGCGCCCCTGGTATTCAATGTACGG
>CAZPSW010000228.1:0-2527 GCA_964589255.1 uncultured Dehalococcoidales bacterium | reverse complement strand
CCAGGCCTTCGTTGAGGCCGGTGCCGCGGTCAGCACGCCCACCTGCGGCCCCTGCCTGGGCGGCTACATGGGGGTGCTCGCGGAAGGGGAACGCTGCGTGGCGACGACGAACCGTAACTTCGTGGGACGCATGGGACACCCCGGCTCGGAGGTCTACCTGGCGAACCCGGCGGTGGCCGCCGCCAGCGCCGTCGCCGGTTATATCTGCCACCCGGCGGCAGTGCTCGGCTAGACCGGTACGCCGAGGGCGCGCAGGATGCTGCCCAGGCCCCAGAAACCGGCCAGCGCCACCGTCCAACCCTTAATCGTCTTGCCCAGGAAGCAGATGATAATATAACGCTTCAGGCCGTAACGCGTGGCCCCGGCGGCCAGCCCGGCGGGGTAGAAGAAGGGATTGATCACCGCGGAGAGCACGAAGAGCGTCAGTGTGCCGCGTTTGTCAATCCAGTGCAGCGCCCGCCGGTAGGCCCGGCGCATGCGCTCGTTGCGCACGTTGGCCAGCGCCAGCCCGCCGGAATGCCCCGTCCAGTAGATGGTGAGGCCACCGACGGTCTCGCCGGCCCCGGCGCAGATGCCGATCAGTATCGGCCCCAGAATGGGCAGGATATCCGGCTTCACCACCGTGCCCAGCGCGAAGATCACCGGCGTCATCGGTAACGGCGCGATGAGGGTGGAGCCGCCGAAGACGCTGATCAGGAATGCCCCCAGGTAGCCGTATTGACCGAACTCCTGGACGTACTCAAAATAGATCACCACGACGGCGGCGAAGCCCAGGCCGGCCATCACGCCAAGCACCCCGACGACGGTCTGCCAGCGCCACCTGCGGGATCTGGTTTCCGGTGCTGTGGCCTGCTTCAAATCAACATTCCAGGTCTCGCCGCGGTCCGGGCGGCGCTATTACTTGGCGGTGAACGTCAGTGTTTCCCCGTCAAGGTCAACCACGATGACGTCACCTTCCTTGAATTCTCCCTGGAGCAACCGGGTGGCCAGCGGCGTCTCCACGTGCCGCTCGATGGCGCGGCGCAGGGGGCGGGCGCCGTATTCCGGGTCGTAGCCCTCTTTTACCAGCCATTCCCGGGCGGACGCGGTAATCTCCACCGTCAACTGGCGTTCCGCCAGCCGCTCCTGGAGTTCCGCGATCATCAACTCCACGATGCTGCCGATCTGGGTGGCGTCCAACTCGTGGAAAACGATGACGTCATCGAGGCGGTTGATGAATTCGGGCCGGAAGACCTTCTTCACCTCGGCCAGCACCTTGCCCCGCATCTCCGCGTGGTTCCGCTGTGAACCGACACCCGCCTCTTTGTCGGTACTGAAGCCGAGGCGCGCGTCCCACTTGATCAGCTCCACCCCGGCATTGCTCGTCATGATGATCACGGTGTTCTTAAAGTTTACCGTGCGCCCCTGCCCGTCTGTCAAGCGTCCGTCATCGAGGATTTGCAGCAGCGCGTTGAAAACCTCCGGATGGGCCTTCTCGATCTCGTCCAGCAGTACCACGCGGTAGGGACGGCGGCGCACCGCCTCGGTGAGCTGCCCGCCTTCTTCAAAGCCGACGTAGCCCGGCGGCGCCCCGATCAGCCGGGAGACGGTATGTTTCTCCTGGTATTCGCTC
Source organism: uncultured Dehalococcoidales bacterium (assembly GCA_964589255.1). Classification (GTDB taxonomy): domain Bacteria; phylum Chloroflexota; class Dehalococcoidia; order Dehalococcoidales; family SURF-40; genus CAZPSW01. Next base: position 915 of record CAZPSW010000228.1, on the reverse strand, counting down.
ATGTCCAGGCGCACCATGGCTTCCTCGTCGTCGAAGAGGAAACGGGCCAGGGTGCGTGCCAGTTCCGTCTTACCGACGCCGGTGGGCCCCAGGAACATGAAGCTGCCGATGGGCCGTTTCGGGTCCGAAAGCCCGGCGCGGCTGCGGCGGATGGCTTCGCAGACGGCGGTCACCGCTTCCTCTTGGTCGATCATGCGTTCGTGGATGCGCGCCTCCATCTGGAGCAGGCGTTCCGCTTCACCTTCCAGCATCTGGGAGACCGGGATACCGGTCCACTTGGCCACCAGTTCCGCGATGTCCTGCTCGCCAACCTCGTTGTGGGCGTCCTGCTGCTCTTTTTCCGCGGCCCAGACCTGGTGCGCCGCCTCGGATTCATGGCTCGCCTGGGCCAGTTCTGTCTTCAGGCTGGCGGCGCGTTCATAGTCCTCGGCCTCGGTGGCCTGGTTCGCCTCCCGGTTCAATTGCTCCACGCGCTGCGAAAGCTGGCGCAGTTCCGGGGGGTGAACCTCGTTTTCCAGCCGGAGCTTGCTGGCCGCCTCGTCGATCAGGTCGATCGCCTTGTCCGGCAGGTGCCGCTCGGTGAGGTAGCGCTGGCCCAGCTTGGCGGCGGCCACCAGGGCCGCGTCGCTGATGCTGATGCCTTTATGATGCTCCTCGTAGCGCGGGCGCAGCCCCTTGAGAATCTCGATGGTGGCCTCCACGCTGGGTTCGCTGACAAATATCGGCTGGAAGCGCCGTTCCAGTGCCTTGTCCTTCTCGATGTGCTTGCGGTACTCGTCCAGGGTGGTGGCGCCGACGCATTGCAGTTCGCCGTGGGCCAGCGCCGGTTTCAGCATGTTGGAGGCGTCCACCGAGCCCTCGGCGGCGCCGGCACCGACCACGGTGTGCATCTCGTCGATAAATAGAATGACTTCG
>CAZPSW010000227.1:0-2573 GCA_964589255.1 uncultured Dehalococcoidales bacterium | reverse complement strand
GCCCTGTACTCGCAATCCGCTACAGCGGGGCTGAATTCCCAATTGAGGTTCGCGCCCGGCGGGACTGCCGGTTTCGGGCGGTGTTGAGGGCCGGGTCCTGCGCGGCAGAGCGCTATGAATCCCGTCAGGTCCGAAAGGAAGCAGCGGTAAATGGATGTCTCTGGGTGCCGCAGGGTTACCTGGCTTGAGCCGGCTGGTGCCGGTCAGCTGTAGGGCAGGATCGATAAAGGGTGCACGGCCTCTGATTTTATCAAGATGTTGACGGGCCATAATGTCGATTTCCGGAGCAGATAGACCCTCGCGCTCATTACTCCAGGAGACGCAGTTGCTCCTCAGGCAATACGGCCTGCGGGCACGCAAGCGCCTGGGACAGAACTTCCTCATCGACGCCGCGGTACTGGCGGAGATCGTACCCGCCGCCGGGGTGCGGCCCGACGACACCGTGATCGAGGTGGGTCCCGGCCTGGGCGTACTAACGCGGGAACTGCTGGCAGCGGACGCCAGCGTCATCGCGGTGGAACTGGATGACAACCTGGCCCAGGCACTGGCGCAGCGCTTCGACACCCCCAAACTGAGCGTCATCAACCGCAGCGTGTTGAAAACCGCGCCCGGAGAAATGCTGGCCGCGGCCGGCATGACCCCACCTTACCGCGTGGTGGCTAATTTACCCTATTACATCACCGCACCGGCACTGCGCCATTTCCTTGAGGCTGACGTGAAACCGGAATCGATGGTGCTGATGGTGCAAAAAGAGGTGGCGCAGCAGATGGTGGCGGCGCCGGGCAAGATGAGTCTGATCAGTGTCAACGCCCAGTTCTACGCCGCGGTGGCGCTGGTACGCGCCGTACCGGCGGCATCGTTCTGGCCGGTGCCCAAAGTGGATTCCGCGATCGTACGGTTGGACGTGTACGCGGCACCGCCGTTACCGCCACCGCAAGCGGCCGCCTTTTTCAAACTGGTCCGGGCGGGGTTCTCCAGCCCGCGCAAGCAACTGGCCAATTCCGTCTCCCGTGGACTGGCCTGTCCCAAGCCGGAGGCCGAAGCATTGCTCCGGACCGCCGGTATTGACCCCATACGGCGCGCCGGGACGCTCTCCCTGGAGGAATGGACCACGCTGTACCGTACCCACCAGGAGGCAAATTGATGCCCTGGCGTCTGGCCCCGGCCAAGATCAATCTCACCTTGGAGGTGCTGGCGCGGCGTGACGACGGCTACCACGAAGTACGCAGCGTGATGCAGGCGCTGGACCTGGCGGACACGCTGTATTTCAACCAGGCGGATGCTACCAGGATTGAGGCGGACATACCCGGTTGGGAAGCAGACAAAAGCCTGATGACGCGGGCGGTGGCCTCATTACAGCAGGCCACCGGTTGTCAGCGCGGCGTGGAAATCACGGTCGAGAAGCGGGTGCCGCTCACGTCCGGACTCGGCGGTGATTCCTCTGACGCCGCCGCGGCATTACTTGGCCTGAATGATCTCTGGCGCACCGGTCTTACCACTGGCCGCCTACACGAACTGGCGGCGGAGCTCGGCTCCGACGTCCCCTTCTTTCTGGCCGGGGGCACCCAGTTGGCGCGGGGACGCGGCCAGGAACTGGCGCTGCTGGCGCCGCTGGCGGCCATGCCGGTGGTACTGCTGTCGCCGGATATTGCGATGCCGGAAAACAAAACGGCCCGGGTCTTCGCGGCGCTTAAATCCCGGCATTTCACCGCTGGTGACTACACTGACCGCGTGGTCACGGCGCGGGGCGCCGGCCCGTGTTATAGTCCGGAACACGGTTTCAACGCCTTCGACGAGGTGGCGGCCAGGGTCTTCCCGAAGATATCCCGCTACGTCTCTGATTTCGTGGCCGCCGGAGCGGGCCGCATCCAGCTGGCGGGTGCCGGGCCGACGCTCTACTGGCTGGCACCGGACTTGGTACTGGCAGAAGCGGTGCAGAGGGGTCTGGAAAGGCGGGGGCACCGGGCGCATCTGGCCTGGACGACGGCCGGTTTCGGAGAAGACGGCCACTTTCTTTATAATGAGATTAATACGAAATAGATTTCGGAGGTAGTTATGGGTATCACCAAAGAGAACCTGGCCGCAGCGTTTGCCGGAGAGAGTCAGGCCAACCGGCGTTACCTTGTTTCCGCAGAAAAAGCGGATGCCGAGGGTCAGCCGCAGGTAGCGCGGCTCTTCCGGGCCGTCGCCGCCGCGGAGACGGTGCATGCCAAAAGCCACCTGCGCGTGCTCGGCACGATGGGTAATACCACCGAGAACCTCAAGGCGGCGGTGGCCGGTGAGCATTACGAGTTCAGTAGCATGTACCCGGAATTCATCGCGCAGGCCACCAAGGACGAGGACAAACAGGCGCTGCGCAGCTTCAGCTACGCCAACGAGGTGGAAAAGACGCACCACCGTCTCTATGAAGAGGCGCTGGCAGCCGTCGAGGGCGGTAAAGAACTGGCTGAGGGCGCCTATTACATCTGCCCGGTCTGCGGGCACACCGAATTCGGCAGCGCACCGGACAAGTGCCCCGTCTGCGGCGTCGCCGGTTCCCAGTTCAAGAAAGTCGACTAGTTGCCCTGGAGCAG
>CAZPSW010000226.1:0-2593 GCA_964589255.1 uncultured Dehalococcoidales bacterium | reverse complement strand
GCCGTGAACTGATGTACCAGGCGAAACGCCTCGGTTTCTCCGACGAACAGATCGGCACCCTGGCGGACCGGCTGCCGGAACAGGTGCGCGCCCAGCGCCTGGCCTGGGGCTTGCGTCCCGTCTACAAGATGGTTGACACCTGCGCCGCCGAGTTCGACGCGGGCACGCCCTATTTCTATTCCAGCTACGAGCAGGAGAACGAGGCTTTGTCGTTACCCGGCCACAAGGCGGCGGTGATCGGCTCCGGGCCGATCCGCATCGGCCAGGGCATTGAATTCGATTATTCCAGCGTGCATGCCGCCTGGACCCTACAGGAAGCGGGTTACGCCTCTATCATGATCAACTCCAACCCGGAGACCGTCTCCACGGACTTTGACACCAGTTCCCGGCTCTATTTCGAGGCGCTCGACGAAGAAAGTGTGCGGGACATACTGGAAAACGAGACGGACGGCGAAAACGCCCCCGCCTCGATCGTGCAATTCGGCGGCCAGACGGCGGTGAACCTCTCGCAGCCGCTATCCGCGGCGGGGCTGCCGTTACTGGGCTCCAGCGCCGAGGCGATCGACCTGGCCGAGGACCGCAAACGCTTCGAGAACTTCCTTGACGACCTGGGCATCCCGCAGCCGCCCGGCGCCGCGGTGACCACCATCGACGATGCGCTGGCAATCGCGCAGGCCATCGAGTACCCGGTGCTGGTGCGCCCCTCCTACGTGCTCGGCGGGCGCGGCATGGAGATCGTACACCGGGCCGACGAGCTGAAACGCTACATGCGCGCCGCGATCGACATCGACCACGACCACCCGGTGCTGATCGATAAGTACTTCGAAGGCAAAGAGGTTGAGGTCGACGCCATCGGTGACGGTGAAACGGTACTCATTCCCGGCATCATGGAGCACATCGAGCGCGCCGGGGTGCATTCCGGGGACTCGATGGCGGTCTACCCCGGCGTCAACCTCACCAGTGATGAGGTGACCACGCTGGTGGACTACACGGTGCGCATGGGCCTGGGCCTGAAGATCATCGGGCTGATGAATATCCAATTCGTGGTGATGCCCTCGGACGATGGCCACGGCGTCTTTGTGATTGAGGTCAACCCGCGGGCCTCACGCACGGTACCCTTCCTCTCCAAGGTCACCGGTATACCGATGGTCAAGGTGGCCACCGGAGTGATGCTGGGCCATAGCCTGAGGGAACAGGGCTACCAGAGCGGCCTCTGGCCGGAGCAGCACCTGATCGGCATCAAGGTCCCGGTCTTCTCGATGCAGAAACTGATCGGGGTGGACACCTACCTCGGCCCGGAGATGAAGTCCACCGGCGAGGTAATGGGCATCGACTACACCTTTGAGGCGGCGCTAACCAAGTCCCTGATGGCCGCCGGCCTGATGCTGAAACCCAAATGCGGCGTGCTCTTCAGCGTGGCGGACCGGGACAAGCCGGAGGCGCTCTCCATCATCCGTCAGTGCCACCAGGCGGGCCACACCATTTTCGCCACCGAGGGCACCGCGCTGATGATCGAGGCGGTGGGCCTCCCGGTAAAGAGGATCACCAAGAAACTATCCCAGGGGCATCCCAACGTCATCGACGTGATCGTCGACGGCACCATCGGCGGCGTCGTCAACACCATCACCGGTGGCCGCGTGCCTTTGCATGACGGCTTCGCCATACGGCGCACCGCGGTGGAGCGCGGCGTGCCCTGCTTTACCTCGCTGGATACCGCCCGTGCCGCGATCCGGGCGGTGACGAACCAGGATACCGGCTACAATACCCTGCCGCTGCCGGGTTACAGGAACGTGGAGCCGAAATGACATTATCCAGCGCCACCGTGGTAAAACGGGAATTGGTCTGCCTGGACATGCGTCCGGAACACGGCCAGGCCTCAAGCCACCTGGTGACGCTGCATTGTCCAGAGGTGGCGCGCGCCGCGCGCCCGGGTCAGTTCGTGATGCTGGAGTGTGGACCGGACCGCAGTTTACGCCGTCCCCTGAGCATCCACCGCGTCACCGGTGACGAGATCACGTTTTATTTCCTGGCCTGGGCGGGCCGCGGTACCGCCTGGCTGGCGGCGCGGAATCCCGGTGACAGCGTCACCCTGCTAGGGCCGCTGGGTAATGGCTTCAGCATTGACGCGGCGGCGCGCCGCCTATTACTGGTGGGCGGCGGCATGGGCGTGGCGCCTCTACGGTTCCTGGCGGAGACGGCGTTAAAGGACGGCCTGGCAGTGAGTGCTATTATTGGCGCCCGATATGACGTCCAATTCCATCCCACGATCTGTGAAGATTTCCAGAGACTTGGCGCGGATGTCATCGCCTGCACCGATGACGGTAGCCTCGGGGTCAAGGGATTCGTGACGGCCATACTGCCGGATCACACCCGGGCCGCGGACCAGGTCTTCATCTGCGGGCCTTTGGGGATGTACCGCGCCATCGCCCGGGAGCGCCGCAAACTGCTGGGGGACAAGCCGGGGCAGGTGGCCCTTGAGGTACGTATGGGTTGCGGCATCGGCGGTTGTCTGTCCTGTTCCGTGGGCACCGCGTCGGGGCAGAAGCGGGTCTGTAAAGATGGCCCGGTCTTTGATTTTGACGAAGTTGTCTGG
>CAZPSW010000225.1:0-2604 GCA_964589255.1 uncultured Dehalococcoidales bacterium | reverse complement strand
GCCTTTGACGACATCAAACTCCGCCGGCAGCAACCCCAGAACGAAGGGGAATGCATCCAGTAAAAAGCCCGCCATGAGGGAGGCGGCCACAATATCACTCGGGCCCAGGTACTGAATCCAGATCGCCAGAATGGCGCCCCAGAAAAAGGCAGCCAGGATAAGGCCGAAGGCGGCGCCACCGAGACGGTCCACCCAGCCCAGCAACATCGCCTTGAGCAGATTGCGCAGCAGGAAGGCGACCACTGCCGCCACCAGCATCACCAGTATCAGGATGATGACGAAGCCGACAATCTCCGCGGCCCCGCCCCAACTCTGCGGTAAGACCGCGCCCAGGGTCTCGGAGTAGCGCCCGGCGAGCACGATGCCGAGGATCAGCCCGACCAGCGTCACCACGCCCTTGATAATCCCGTTCTTAAGGCCGCCGAATACTGCCATCACCATGGCGACGATGATCACGATGTCCAGCCAGTTCATGCCATCATCCCCCTTTCACCCTACACTCTACTCCACGGCGCGGGCAGCGTCAATAGCCCGTACTCAAGCGCGGGGCGCGGATTGGGGATGGGGCCGTGACCGGGTGCTCAGTCAAGCTCGATATCAAACCAGAAAGCGTCTGTCTGCGGTTCCAGGTGGTACACGGAACCATCGAGGATCACCAGGTTGATCATGTGAGAACCAGCAGTGCAGTCAACGATGATCACCGACATCAGGTACCCGTCGGCGGCGGCGCGCTGCTGCAATTACCGCGCATAGTCATCACAGTCAAAGCGGTCTGTCACTCGGGCCACGGCGGCGGCGCGCTGCTGCAATTACCGCGCATAGTCATCACAGTCAAAGCGGTCTGTCACTCGGGCCACGCCGGCGGCGCCGTTGAAGAGATAGACGAACTCGTCGGTGTCGTCCCCCGCAAGCCATGTCTCAAGCTCCGCGGTGGCATTGAAATCGCGCAGGTCGGCCACCTGATTCACGATCACTTCACGGTCGACGTAGCTGGACGAGGTCCTGGACCTCTCTTCGATCGAGGCCGGGCGGCTGGTGCTCAACCCCAGCGAACTGAATATCGAGGAGGAAGTGGCCGAGGCGGTGAACCGTATCACGCCCACCATCCGCAAGCGGCAGCAGACCATTGAGGTCAACATCGCCAAGGGCCTGCCCACCATGCGCACCGACGATAAACGCCTGCAACAGGTGCTGCCGAACCTGCTCTCCAACGCCGCCAAGTTCACCCCGGTGGAGGGGACGATATCCATCAGCGCCAGCCGCAGCGGCGATGGCGTCAGCATCAGCGTCACCGATAGCGGCATCGGCATCCGGGAGGAGGACCAGGGGCGCATCTTCGAGGAATTCGTGCAACTGGAACAAATGGACAAGACGCAGAAGAACTCCGGCCTGGGGCTGGCGCTGAGCCGGAAACTGATCTGGCTGATGGGCGGTAAGATCTGGTTCCAGAGCACCTACGGTTTGGGCAGCGTCTTCTCTTTCTCCCTGCCCGCGGCCTAATACAGTACCCGGGCGTCACCGACGCGGCGGGTGACCTTCTTCGCGTCGAGGTACTCCAGCAATGCCTGGGCGTACTTGCGGCTGGTGCCGAAAAGGTCCCGTACCTGGGCCAGGGTGATCTCTCCGTGGGCCCGAACGTGGTCTTGGATCCTGGTCACCATGGCGGCGTAAGCGGATGCGGTGAAGACGACGCTGTCACTCACCTTGACCGCCTCGCCGCGTGCTGCCAGCAAGTTCACCAGGTCCGCCTCCGGGATGGCGTCGCTGGGCGGGTTGTAGGGGTTTGATTTGAGTGCCTCAAGGAAGGCGTCTAAACTCGTCTGCTGCGCCGCGGTGAGGCGCACCACACGTCCCGGCAGGTGCAGTACGGCGCCGCGTGCGGTGACGACGCCATCGGCGGTTAATTGTTCCAGCGCCGGCCCCGCGCCGGCCCCCAGTTTGAGCTTGCCGCTGATCTCAAGGCGGGGCATACCGAGGCGGACCGGGTGCCGCGTATGGTATTCCGTGAGCAGGGCAACGACCTGGTGCTCCAGGCGCTGCCAGGTGTTTCGCCCCCAGATTTGGACCTGCTCCCCTTCTCCCGCCGTGACCGCGTCCCCGCGGGCCGCCAGCGCCGCCACCATCGCGGCGACGTCACCGGCCGGCAGACCGCCCTGCCGCCGCAGTGCCCCGAGCGTCATTGACGGCAGCGTTTCCAGGCGCGCCAGCAGTGCTTCCTCGGGGCCGCCGGCCTCCCTGACGATGAGATTGTCGATGACATCCTCCCGGTGGCGTTTGAGACGGCGGTCCCGCAGCGCCACCACGTGCCCCCCGCCGAGACTGTCGGTGGTGGAACGGATGATGAAATGGTCACCCTCGACGAGCGCCATGGGCCGCGCCAGGGCGAACTGTACCCAGGCGCTCTGGCCGGGCGGCACGGCGTCACTCTCCAGCAGGCGCAGCTTGGCGATCACCTCGTCGGCGCCACTGAAGAAGGTGACCTCCGTATTGTGTTTCAAGGGCCGCTTCACCGTCCCCAGCAGCCGCAGACGGGCGGTGACCATGGTGGTGGGCCGGAGCCAGCCCGGTTTGGTGACCACGTCCCCGCGTTTGATCTCCGCGGTG
>CAZPSW010000224.1:0-2648 GCA_964589255.1 uncultured Dehalococcoidales bacterium | reverse complement strand
TAGGTTTTGCACTCTCAGGAACTGTGATCTTCCTCGTTGTGATGGCATTACTCGTCTACGAACTTGAACCACACGAACGCGGTGTCGGTATGGAATTCTTCATGCTCTTCCCGACATTAGCTACCGTAGTGGGACAACCATTTTTTGGACTGCTGGGTGATACTCTCGGTGTGGCTAGTGGCATCCGTTTCGCTGCCATCTTCCCGTTGATTGGCGTAATCGGTACCCTATTTATCATACCCCGTGCACGGATGGGGCAGCCGTTAGGACGATGGGCCAAGATCTATGTAGGCATCGCCATTGTGCTGGTGATTATTCTTTGCATGCCATTAGTCATGATGTTCTCAGGGGCGATGGGTTAGCCTGCACGACCCCCCCTACTGAATCCCGAACATTACTGTTCGAACGTACTCTTGCTGTCCGGCTTCGCCGAGCAGGTGTCTGAATACGTTCACCGCTGGACCACCGCGTGAGAGTAATTGCTCCACGAAGCTCTCAGCGGACTGCTTTAACAATCGATTGCCGCTTGCATCAGTAGGTTCAGCCTGAGCCGCCATCTCCAGGTAGAGGCTGACGCATTCCAGGTATAGCGAGAGTAGACGGTCATCGTGTTGACGTTGACTGCGTAATTTGAAGCTGCATTCTGCCAGCATCTGTTGATACCAGCCAACTGACGTCACTTCCATGAGCCCCGGGGCATCCTGTTTGACAGCATTCAATTTGGCGTAATGCCGCTTCATGTTATCATCAGGACCTGGGGTGGTATTGATAATTTCGAAGAAAAGAATCCGGCGTTTGCCCATGGCGATTACCTCTGCGGAGAGCACGGGCAAATAGGAACCGTAATCGGGCCGTACTACCAGAGAAAACATACGAACAAAACCGGCGATGCGTGTCGTCATGCAGGCAATACTAGCCAGTTGCGGTGCCGCGTATTTCTCAGCCTCAAAACGGATTAACCCTAAGGCCTTGAGCGGCCTCAGAACCTGGTATTTTTCTGGTAATGCTAGGGGTGACAGATCAAGTTTTTCGTTCAACAGAGTTAGCGTCCTGGTCTGGGTAATTTTGTCCATTCCACCCTCGACTTACTTGATATTCAGAAGTGACTTCGCGCCAGCCGATGGGCGATGCCACTGGCCACCTCGCCGGCACCCCGAATCAATATTATCGGATCCATGCGTGGCATTGGTCAATACCCTCGGTGCCGTGATTCTTTCGGTCCGGGTTGTTTCAAGGGGTGTCGCTGCCGGTGTCCGCCTGCCGCCACGCCTGACGCACCCGCTCCGCGGTGATCGGGAGCTCCGTGAAGCGGAGGCCGGTGGCATTGTAGATGGCGTTGGCGATGCAGGGGGCCACCCCAGTCTGTGCCGCCTCGCCGCAGCCCTTGGCGCCGTAGGGGGTCATCGGATCACTGGCCTCGATGATAATCGGTATGATCTCCGCGGGGCAGTCCGCGGGGCCGAATATCTTGTAGTCTGACGAGGCCAGGTTGCGCGGCCGGCCCCGGTCATCGAAGACCAGCCCCTCGGACAGGGTCATGCTCAGCCCCATCGCCACGCCGCCGTGGATCTGCCCGCGGACGATGGCCGGGTTCAGGGCACGGCCCAGGTCATGCGCCGCGACGTATTTCAGCACGCGCACCTTACCGGTGTCCGTGTCCACCTCCACCAGGGCGTAGTGGGCGCCGTAATTAAATGCTTTCGCGGGCCATTTGTCATAGCTGGTGCTGCCCTTGCCGAGCACCGGTTCCAGGCCCAGCGGGGAATCAGACATCAATTCTTCCAGGGTGATGCTGCGTTCCGGATCGTCTTTGACGTAGATCTTGCCCGCCGCGAGGTCTAGGGACTCTGAATCGGCGTTGAATTTATCGGCGGCGCGCCAGAGTACCTGCCGCCGCGCGTCTTCCCCGGCCAGTTTGGTGGCCTGGCTGCGGATCACCGCGGTGGAGCTCGCGACCTGCCCCGAGGAATCGACCGGGGTGATCCCGGTATCGCTGTGGACCACCGTAATCCGGTCCAGCGGTACCCCCATCGTCTGCGCCAGCACCTGGGCCTGGGTGGTCTTCGCGCCCTGGCCGATCTCCGTGACCGGCGTCATCAGTTCCACGGTGCCGTCCCAGTTGACCCGGACGAGTGCGCTGGAGGCCTGGATGCCGGTCCCCGTCTCCTGCACCAGCGGTGACATACCTAGGCCGATTCTCCTCGCGCCGTGAACCGCGACCGGTTTGCGCCAGCCCTGCCAGTTGATCTCCCAATCGATCATCGCGGCGCCTTCGTCGAGGCATTGATCGAGGCCGCAGCTGGAGACCGGGAATACCCGGCCGTCGGTCTCTAACCCCGCCTCATCACCGCCCCGGACGTGGACCTGCCGGATAAGATCCATCGGACTGTGGTAGCCCAGATCCGCGGCGGCACGGTCCATAAGCTGGTTCAGGGCAAAGCTCACCGGCCCGTTGAGAACTCCCCGCCACTGCCCCCCCGGCGGGTGGTTGGTGTAGACCATGTTCACGTCATAGCGATAATTATCTGCCCGGAAAAGGGAAAAAACGCCGTCCAGGCCGGTGCGCAGCACCCAGTTGTAGCCGCCGGCGGCGGCCACCAGCCGCACCTCGATGGCGGTCAGGTGACCGTCTTCGCGCGCGCCTACCC
>CAZPSW010000223.1:0-2674 GCA_964589255.1 uncultured Dehalococcoidales bacterium | reverse complement strand
CCCGGCGCCGTCGCGGTAGGTGCGGGCGCAGTTCAGGTTCAGGTAACGCTCGACGATACCGTCCAGCGGGTCGGCGGTGACCGGTGTCAGCGGACCGTATTCACGCAGGCCGGGGCAGAAAAAGTCCGCCACCACGTCGGCGCCGGTCTCCTCCACCACGCTGATGAAATCGATGCTGTCCTGCTCCGCGCCGAAGGTCATGACGCGGGGCCGCGGTTTGAGCGGCTTCGGCGCGGGACGTTGACCGGCCTCGGCAATCACTTCGCTGACGAGTTGATGCGCTTCGGCCAGCGGTAATCCCAGTCCGGCCACTAAAGTACGTGTCACCTCGGTGCCCGTGATCCGCGGCGGGTGCTCGCGGCGCAGCGCGTAGAGTTGATGTACCAGTAGCCGGTAATCGTTATAGTCTTTGAGGGCGCCGGCCAGGTTGGCGTCCGTGATTTCGCGTCCGGTGTGTTGCGCCAGCCCCTGGCGGAAGGTGTTCAGCACCGCCTTGTAGAATTCCGGTGCCGCCTCGGAGGCGGAATGCGGCAGGTCAATGAAATGAGTGTAGGGCAGGTCCAGCGTATGGCTCCAGACATCGAAGGTGCGCACCATGCTGTCACAGGCGTGGGGGATGACCAGGCCGTCAAGGTAGTCGTAGTGGCCGCGCAGCATCACGTCATACCAGGCGCGCACCACGGAGCAGATTACCGTCTCCATGTTGGCGTCGGCGTCGCTGATCGGTTCTTCGGGGAAGCCCTTGATGCGCAGGGGGATCAGCCCCGCGGCGTGGATGATCTCCACAGGCACCAGCGCGCAGAGGTAACCGAGCACCGGGCGGCCCTCTGCCTTCAAGGCACGGGCACGTGCGCCGTATTCACTGTAATAGCGCTCCGCTAGCGCTAGGCCACGCTCCGCCAAGCTCACCTCCGCTGAGGTTGTGTACCACCTTAATGATACGTGAAACCATACCTGAATGACAAGCCGCTTTTGTCTTGACAACCCCCTACCTGCGTGCTAATCTTGGCCTGATACATACCTAGAGCCTCTAGGTATGCTGCCTGAGATCGGAGGGTTTATGTCCCGGGTCCGCATTGTCACCGACAGTACCAGCTGCTTGCCCCCGGAGTTGATCCGGGAGTTGGACATCAGCATCGTGCCGGTGGGACTCATCATCGAGGGCACGCCGTACCGGGACAATCTGGACATCACCCTGGAGGAGATCTGCGCCCATTTTGATCAGATGCGGGAGCAGCCGAGCACGGCGGCGGGCAACCCGGGTGACTTTCTGGACACCTTCACGGGGCTTGCCGAGACCACCGACAGCATCCTCTGCATCCTGGTCTCTAAGATACTCACCGCCACCGCGGAGTCCGCCTACCAGGCGCGGCGCATCTTGCGCCAGGATAAGCCGGACGTGCGCATTGAGGTCATTGACAGTAAGACTACCGCCGGGGCGCTGGGGTTCATCGTGCTTGAGGCGGCGCGGGCAGCCGCCGCGGGCCAGAGTCTGACGGAGGTCATCGAGGTCACCAAAGACATGATTTCCCGCGTCATTTATATTGGTGCCCTGGACACCCTGAAGTACATCATCAACATCGGGCGCGCGCCGAAGGGTACTACCACTGTCGGTGAGATGCTGAACGTGAAACCGATCATTGGCCTGGTTGATGACACCGGCCTCGTCGAGGTGCTGGCGCGGGTGCGCGGCAAACGTAATTCAATGAATAAGATCGTGGACCTAGTGGACCGTTACATTGATACCGACGAGCCGGTGCACGTGATGGTGCATTATTCGGATGACACGGAGGTGGCGGCGGTGTTGAAAGCAGAAGTTGACCGGCGTTTCAAGTGCGCCGAGTTTCACATGACGCCTTATTCGCCGGTGATGGTGGCGGCTACCGGACCGGTGACCGGGCTTTCTATTTACGCGTAGTTCAGGCTTATGAACCCCGTTGGTTTCGCCCTTCATGCCCCCGGAGGGGGCAATTTAATCCGGCGGCGCATCTTGCCCTAACCAAACCCCATCCCCTGACCCCTTCCCCTGGGAAGGGGGGAATTCTTCAAGAGAATTCGTTTCTTTGACTCTATTGACCGTTGCCGGATGGTGGGTATGGTACTGCCATGAAGTTGAAACTGAGTGTCGTTAGCATTGGCATCCTGACGATGGCTGTCGCCCTCGGTGGTTGTAATAATCCAACTGCTCCTACCCACCACCAGCGTTCGGGTACGAAATACCAGATGATTTCATAGCATACACAGACAAATACGGTCAATACAGTATATCTGCGCCACCAGAGTGGGACGTTCGGTCTTTTCCGTTGGTCGTGGACATCGACAAAAGTGAAAATACGCTTGTAGGTCTGATGCATTTAGTGTGTGAAGCAATACATTCTTACCAGGATGAAACTTCTGACGTTCACAAACCAGCTCTATTGGCGATAAACGTGGGACCGGCAGGGAATAGCACGATCCAGGATAGACATGACGAAGCCTGGGACAAATATAATTTCGATGATCCAGAGGTAAGTGAGCTTGAAATTACTGAAACTCTTATTGATGGGGAGCCCGCTATCATGTCTGAATGGGAAAAGCGAGGCATGTGGTCGAGCCATTACATTGTGTTGCACACGGTCATTGATGGGTTTAATTGGAATATTTTGGCTTTCCTTGAAAGCTTTAAAATTTTTAA
>CAZPSW010000222.1:0-2683 GCA_964589255.1 uncultured Dehalococcoidales bacterium | reverse complement strand
GCGAGCCGTATCATCGAGGCGTTACGCCCTTATATGCTATGATGGACGGCGGCGGAAACATGCAGCAGAAACCGGAAAAAATAGTCATCTTCGGCACTGGGGACATCGGGCGGCTGGCGCACTATTACTTTACCTATGACAGCGCCCATACCGTGGTCGCCTTCTCTGCTGACAGGGACCAGGTACGGGAACGGCAGTTCCAGGGGCTGCCGGTGGTGCCCTTCGAGGACGTGACGCGGGACTACCCGCCGGATACATTTGCCATGTTCGTGGCGTTGGGCTACCGGGATGTCAACCGGGTGCGCGCCGCGAAGTACCGCGAGGCTAAAGAAAAGGGTTACCAACTGGTCTCCTACATGGCCACGCATTCCGTGACATGGCCGGACCTCAGCGTCGGGGACAACTGCTTCATCTTTGAGAACCAGACGATACAGCCCTTCGCCCGTATCGGCAGCAACGTCACCCTCTGGAGCGGCAACCACGTGGGCCACGATGCCGTCATTGGTGACCACTGCTTCATCACTTCCCACGTCGTCATTTCCGGCCATTGCCAGATCGGGGAATACGCCTTCCTGGGCGTTAACGCCACTATCCGGGACGGGGTCACGGTGGCGCCGGAATGCGTCATCGGGGCGGGTGCCTTGATCGTCAAGGACACCATCGCCAAGGGGGTCTATACCGGCCCCGCGGCCAGCCTCTACGCCCCGGACAGCGCCCAGCTAAAGTACTTCACGGAGACCAATTACAGCGCGAGGCAGGCACCGGGTGACGTGGCGTAAGCAGGGGCTGATCCTGAAACCGGACGCGCGCTTGGCCTGGATGCAGAGCCACGCCATGCCGACGTTGGCGGATGGCATTGGGGGTGACCGCTACCGCATCTATTTCTCCAGCCGGGACGCCGCCAACCGCTCCCACATCGGCTACCTCGAGGTTGACATAAACCGGCCACAGGAGATCCTCTCCATCTCCGAAAAGCCGGTGCTCAGTCCCGGTGAACTGGGCTGCTTCGACGATAACGGGGTCTCACCTTCATGGCTGGTGCACCACGGCGACCTGTTATACCTTTATTACATCGGCTGGCAACCGCGCTCCACGGTACGCATGAGCCTGGTGGCCGGCCTCGCGGT
Source organism: uncultured Dehalococcoidales bacterium (assembly GCA_964589255.1). Classification (GTDB taxonomy): domain Bacteria; phylum Chloroflexota; class Dehalococcoidia; order Dehalococcoidales; family SURF-40; genus CAZPSW01. The sequence goes on along the minus strand of CAZPSW010000222.1, from coordinate 1,556 downwards.
GAGCCGTGACGCTGGTCTCACCTTCCAGCGTCACTCACGGGGCCCGTTGCTGGAGCGCACGGACCTGGAACCGCTGGCGCTGCTGACGGCACCCTGCGTGCTGTTTGAGGACGGGCACTGGCGCATGTGGTACGTCTCGGGGGTGGCCTGGCGCAACCCGGATGAGCCGCGCTACAACATCAAGTACGCCGCATCAGACGACGGCATTCACTGGCGGCGGGACGGGTACGTCTGCATTGAACTGGCCGCCGGGGAGGACGCGCTGGCGCGCCCCTGCGTGCTCCATGAAGACGGCATCTACCGCATGTGGTACTCGTATAAAGGGGAGTCCTATCGCATCGGTTACGCCGAATCCGCCGACGGCCTCAACTGGCGGCGGCGGGACGACCTGGCCGGCATCGCGGTGTCCGCGTCCGGCTGGGACTCGGAGATGATCGAGTACGCTTATGTCTTCAACCACCGGGGGGTGAAATACATGCTCTATAACGGCAACGATTATGGCCGGGAAGGTTTCGGCTGCGCGGTGCTGGAGTAGCCCGCCGTGAAGCGTAGTTTGAGAACGGCGCATGTGGCGTGACCGCATACCGCTGGGGTGGCGCCGTGGCTTGGGCGGGCTGCGGGACAGGCTGGCGCTGCCCGCTTACTACCTGGGTGGCCGCCAGCCCTGGACGCCGGGCTACATCACCCATCGTGACGGCCTGGTGCGGGCGGCGCTGAAAGACCCCGCGCGGCTCAGGATATTTCGTGACAGGGGGCAATTGCCCGACGCTTACGGCGCCGGTTGTGACGAGCGGGTGGTGGAATATCCCTGGGTATTTTCACGCCTGGCGCCGGGGCCCGGCGAGCTGCTCGACGGGGGCGCGGCATTGAATTTCGGCTACCTGCTCCGTACGGCGGTGCTGAAAAGCCGTCACCTCACTATCTTCACCCTGGCGCCGGAAGGGGAATACCGGCGGCCCGGCCTGGATTATGTCTACGGTGACCTGCGGCGCACCGGCAGGACCGACTCCAGCTTTGACGAGATCGTCTCCATATCGACGCTGGAACACGTCGGCATGGATAATACCATGCTCTACACCGCCGACCTGACCCGCCGTGAAGGCGGCACCGGTGATTACAAACTGGTGGTGGCGGAATACCGGCGGCTCCTGAAGCCCGGTGGCCGGGTATTGATCACCGTGCCCTACGGCGCCTATGCCCTGATGGGCTGGCAGCAGCAATTCGACGCTGAGATGGTGGGGCAGGTAATCGAGACCTTCGGGGGGCAGCGCGCCACGGTGAGCTATTACCACTACCACGCCGGCGGCTGGCAGATATCGAATGCAGATGAGTGCCGCGCGGCGGAGTATCATGACGTGCACCGGGGAGCGGGCCCGGCCGCGGACGGCGCCGCCGCGGCCCGCGCGGTGGCTTGCCTGGAACTGGTGAAATGAGGATCATACCTTGGTGATTGTGATCGACGGTCTGATCTTCACCCTTCAGGCCACCGGGGGCATCTCCCGCATCTTCCAGGAGTTGATCCCGCGCATCTGTGATGCCAGCCCCGACATGCGCGT
>CAZPSW010000221.1:1824-2696 GCA_964589255.1 uncultured Dehalococcoidales bacterium | reverse complement strand
ATGGTGGAGGTCACCGCCACCGTGGCCGCGGCGATACGTCAGGCGCCGCCGACTGACGGCACCGTCACCGTTTTCATCCCCGGCGCCACCGCCGGCGTCACCACCATCGAGTACGAACCGGGGCTGGTGCAGGACTTCGCGGCGATGTGGCAGCGCCTGGTGCCGCCGGACATTGATTATCAACACGACCGGCGCTGGGGAGACGGCAACGGCTTCGCGCATACGCGGGCCTCGCTGCTCGGCCCCTCCCTGACGGTACCTTTCCACCAGAAAAAACTGCTGCTGGGCACCTGGCAACAGGTGGTGGTAGTTGATTTCGACAACCGCCCCCGCGAACGCCAGGTGGTGCTGCAAATAATCGGAGAGTGAACTCCCCCTAGCGCTGCGCCTGGATCAGGGAGAGGAATTCGGCGCGCGAGGCGTCCCGGGAAAGGAATGTGCCGCGCATCGCCGAAGTCACGAAGTTGGCCCCTGGCTTGCGGATACCGCGCATGCTCATGCACATGTGCTCCGCCTGCACCACCACCGCCACGCCGCTGGGATTGAGCCCTTTCACCATGGCGTCGGCGATCTCGCTCACCATACGCTCCTGAATTTGGGGGCGTCGCGCCACGATCTCCACCACCCGTGCGATCTTGCTCAGCCCCACCACACGCCCCTGGAGGTCCGGGATGTAGCCCACGTGGACGGTACCGAAGAATGGCAGTAGGTGGTGCTCGCACATGGAGTAAAAGGCGATATCACGCACCACCACCATCTCGCGGTGACCCAGTTCGTAAGCCACCGTCAGCTCTTCCGCCGGGTCAACACCGACACCGCTGAAGATCTCGCGGTACATTTCCGCCACGCGGCGCGGGGTGTCCTCCAGACCT
>CAZPSW010000221.1:0-1814 GCA_964589255.1 uncultured Dehalococcoidales bacterium | reverse complement strand
GTCCTCACCGATGGCGCTAATGATTTTGGCTATCGCTACCTGAATCGCTGCCTCGTCCGCCACTTTGCCTCCGTGTGTTATGTCAACATTAATGCCCGCTCGATGGCGGCCAGTTCCGGTTCCGACTCCAGCATCTCCGGCGGCTGGTACCCCATCGCCGTCTCGGTGTCTTTCAGCCCGTTACCGGTGATGATGCAGGTGATGCGCGCGCCGTTGAAATCGGTCCCCTGCCGCCGCATCTTGAGCAGCCCGGCGAATGATGCCGCCGAGGCCGGTTCACCAAAAATACCGGCTTGCCGCGCCAGTTGTTGCTGTGCCGCCAGAATCTCCGCGTCGCTGACGCTGTCAATGACGCCGCCGGATTCGTCCCGGGCGGCTTCGGCCTGATGCCAGGACGCCGGATTGCCGATGCGGATCGCAGTGGCCACCGTTTCCGGCTCGGCCACCGCATGTCCCAGCACGATCGGGGCGGCACCCGCCGCCTGAAAGCCCATCATTTTCGGTAGCGTGCGCGCCTTGCCCGCGTCCCGATATTCCCGGTAGCCCATCCAGTAAGCGGTGATGTTGCCGGCGTTGCCGACCGGGATGAACTGATAGTCCGGCGCGTCCCCGAGGGCGTCGACGATCTCGAAAGCGGCCGTTTTCTGACCTTGCAGGCGGTGCGGGTTCAAGGAGTTCACCAGCGTCACGGCATGCTTCTCCGTAATCTGGAGTACCAGTTCCAGGGCGCGGTCAAAGTTACCCTTAAGGTTGATAATGGTGGCGCCGTAGACGATCGCCTGGGCCAATTTACCCCGCGCGATGTTACCGCGCGGCACCATGATGGTGGCGCGCAGCCCGCCGTAGGCCGCGTAGGCCGCCGCGGAGGCGCTGGTATTACCGGTGGAGGCGCAGATCACGGTGCCGCTGCCCGCCTCGATGGCCTTGGCCACCGCCAGCACCATACCACGGTCCTTGAAGGAACCGGTGGGATTGCAGCCCTCAAGCTTGAAATGGAGCGTCTGGCAGCCGATCTCGGTGGCCAGCGTGGGCACGCTGACGAGTGGTGTATCGCCCTCACCGATGCTGAATATCGGGGTCTGCCCGGTCACCGGGAGGTACTCCCGGTAGCGTCTTAGGACGCCATTCATTCCAGCACCCGGATGAAATTGCTGATCTCGCTGACCACTTCCAGGGCAGTGACATCAGCCAGTGCCCGCTGCATCGGGGCGCCGGCGACGGCATGTGTCATGATCACGATCTCGGCGCTGCCGCGACCCGCGTCGACGCTCTTCTGAATCACCGAGAGGATGCTGATGTCTCTGTCCGCCAGCACCCTGGTGATCCGGGCCATGACGCCGGTGGCATCGGCGGTGGTCATGCGCAGGTAGTAACGGCAGGCCACCCGGTCCATGGGTACCACTTCGCGATCCGTGGTGGGCGGCAGCACCAGGCGCGCGCCACCCGCGGTGGCGATTTCCTGCGCCGCCGCGATAACGTCGGCGATGACGGCGCTGGCAGTGGGCCGGGCCCCGGCCCCCTCCCCGTAGCAGAGTATCTGCCCCACCTGGTCGCCCTCAACGAGGATGGCGTTGTAGACGCCGTCAACCTTGGCCAGCAACCTGTCCTCGGGTACCAGTACGGGGTGCACCCGGGCCTCGATCGCCGAAGCCAGGTCCCGCGCGATGGCCAGCAGCTTGATCGTAAAGCCCAGTTCGCGCGCATAAATGAAATCCCGACTGCCCAGGCGCGTGATACCCTCGCAGAAGATGTCCTCCGGGCGCAGCTCGGTATGGAATGCCAGCGAACCCAGTATTGCCAGCTTGTAACGCGCG
>CAZPSW010000220.1:0-2774 GCA_964589255.1 uncultured Dehalococcoidales bacterium | reverse complement strand
AGTTCACACATGCTACCTGCCAGCACTACATCTTCAGATTCAAGTGACCTGCCCTCCAAATTTACCTCAGCATGTCATTCCTCCTCATTCCAATCGCCATCTGCTGAAATAGAACCCCAAGGTCCTCTATGGATTGTCTTCCCCTATCATAACCGGGTGGGCGGGTTAGAAAAAAGGGGTCTCACCTGTTTTAGCTGCGGAAAGGCACGGATTTATGTAAGAGGCTTCGCCTCTTTGACTTATTTTGTGGGAATCAAGTTGGGGACAAGTAGACCTGTAAGCCGAGTTCTGTACCCCGGCGGCTCGCACCAACCGGGGCGGTGGCCATTCATCTAGCGCCACGGTTCCCCGCAGCGTCAAGCGACCAACCCGGGGACAGGCCAGGCGTCCTTATGTCCCCCTATTCGGTCTTGCTCCGGGCGGGGTTTGCCCAGCCAACCGGTCACCCGGCCGCTGGTGGGCTCTTACCCCACCATTTCACCCTTACCTCCGAAGAGGCGGTATGTTTCTGTGGCACTTTCCGTAGGGTCACCCCTCCTGGGAGTTACCCAGCATCCTGCCCAGTGGAGCTCGGACTTTCCTCCCGCCAAAGCGGGCGGCCACCCGGTCTACTTGGCCCCGGAACAGTCTATGCCCAAAGCGGCGCCAGGGTCAAATTATGCACGCCTCCGGGGCCCCGGTCTCTGCTATAATGAGCGGGTGGAAACACCATCACGGCTGCTGGTTTTTGACGGGAACGCCATCGTCCACCGCGCTTATCACGCGATCAAATCGACCTTCACGGTGCGCCGCACCGGGGAGCCGGTGAACGCGGTCTACGGCTTCGTGGCGATGTTCCTGAAAACGCTCGCGGACACCCACCCCACGCATTACGCGATGACCTTTGACCTGCCCGGCCCAACGTTTCGGCATCAGTTGGACGCCGCATACAAGGCCCACCGTCCGCTGATGCCGGATGACCTGGCGGCGCAACTGGGGCGCGTGCGGCAGGTAGTCCAGGCCATGGGCGTGCCCATCTACGAGGTCGAGGGCTTCGAGGCGGACGATGTCATCGGCACCCTCAGTGTACAGGCGCACGCCCAGGGCGTGGAGGCGGTCATCGTCACCGGGGACGCGGACATGATGCAACTGGTCGGCCCCGGCGTCGGGGTGCTCTACCCGAATTCCGGCAACAGCCTCAGGGAGACGAAATTATACGACGCGGACGCGGTGCTCACGCGTTACCGCGTCAATCCCGCCCAGGTGCCGGACCTCAAGGGCCTCAAGGGTGACGTCTCGGACAATATCAAGGGGGTCAGCGGCGTCGGGGAGAAGACGGCGCAGAAGTTGATCTCCGAATTCGGCTCCATCGACGGTATTTACGCGCGCCTGGGAGAGGTAAATCCCGATGGGTTGCGCGAAAAGCTGCGTGCCGGGGAGGCCGATGCGCGCCACAGCCTGGTGATGGCCACCATCGTCACTGACGCCCCGGTGACCCTGGACCTGGCCGCCTGCGATGTGACGCGTTTTAACCGGGAGGCGACTCTGGGTATCTTCCGTGAGCTGGAGTTCTTCAGCCTCATGGAACGCCTGCCCGGTAGTGATGACGTTGGTACAGATGTGCCGCCCCAGCCCGAAGTCATGCCCACCGTGACGCGCGTAGTGACTACCGAAACTGACCTCGCGGCCCTGGCGCGCCGCCTCAGCGCCGGTGCCGGTTTCGCCTTTGATACGGAAACGGATGGCCTGGACAGCCTGAACTGCAACCTGGTCGGTATTTCCGTTTCGGACAAAGCCGGTGAGGGGGATTACATCCCGGTGGGCCACCGGGACGCGGTGCAACTAACTCTGGCGCACGTGGTGAGTACACTGGGGCCGGTCTTTGCCGACGCGGGTGTGCCGAAGTACGCCCACCACGCCAAGTTTGATATCGAGGTGCTGGCGGCGCACGGCGTCACCGTGGCCGGCCTGGCCGGGGACACCATGATCGCGGCCCATCTTCTTGGTGAGGGGGCGCTCGGCCTCAAGGCGCTGGGACTCTCCCAGACCGGCGTCAGCATGACGCCGATCATTGACCTCATCGGCCGCGGCCAGAAGCAGATCACCATGGCAGAGGTGACGTTGGCGGATGCCGCACCTTACGCCGCCGCCGATGCGGATGTCACTTACCGCCTCGCGGAAATACTGCTGCCGCGCCTGCGTGAGGCGGACCTGGGCAAGCTCTTTGATGATGTCGAGATGCCGCTGGTGCCGGTCCTGCAGCATATGGAGCAGCACGGCATCGCGCTTGATACGGCACCGTTGGAGGAGCTTTCCGCGGAACTCGGGGAGCAGATCGGCGTGCTGGTGGCCGCCATATATGACTACGCCGGGCACGAGTTCAACGTCAATTCCCCGCAGCAGCTCGGCGAGGTGCTCTTCACGGAACTTAAAATACCGGCCACCCGCCGCAGTCGCGGGGCTTTTTCCACCGAGGCTTCGGAGCTGGAGGCCCGCCGTGATGACCATGAGATCGTCGGCGTGGTGCTGGAATACCGGCAGCTGGCGAAGCTCAAATCGACTTACGTCGATGCCCTGCCGCCGCTATTAAACCCGCGCACCGGGCGCCTGCACACCAGTTATTCCCAGACGCGGGCGGCCACCGGGCGGCTTTCCTCGGTGGACCCCAATCTGCAAAACATCCCGGTGCGTACGGAACTGGGGCGGCGCGTGCGTCGCGCCTTCGTGGCGCCGCCGGGCACGGTGCTGCTGGCCGGGGACTATTCGCAGATTGACCTGCGCGCCCTGGCGCACCT
>CAZPSW010000219.1:0-2809 GCA_964589255.1 uncultured Dehalococcoidales bacterium | reverse complement strand
CGGCGGTTATGACGACTGGCAGTACCTCACCGGGATGTCCACCAACCCCAGCTACTGGGCGATGGATGCGCGCCGCCACATGCACGAGTTCGGCACCACCGAGATGCAGATCGCCAAGGTGGCTTACAAAAATCATAAATACAGCGTGGAGAACCCCTATGCGATGTACCGCAAGGAGTTTTCCATCGAGGAGATCATGACCTCCCCGATGATCTGTGACCCGATACACCTCTTCGAGATCTGCGCCACCAACGAGGCCGCCGCGGTGGCCATCCTCTGCCCCAAAGAGATGGCGCATAGGTACACCAGTAAGCCGATCACCATCGCCGCGGTGACCCACGTCACCGGACGCTATTCCTCCTGGATGGGCGCCCCAGCCACCCAGTTCAGCGCCCGCATTAGTAATCCCAGCCCCACCGCGGTGGCTTCCGGCATGGCCTATGCCGAGGCCGGCATCGGACCGGAAGATATCGACGTGGCGGAATGCCAGGACACCTCCGCCTTCGACGAGATATCGCTCTACGAGGAACTGGGTTTTTGCCCCCGCGGTGATGGCGGACGCATGATCGACGACGGCGAAACCGAAATTGACGGCAGTATCCCGATGAACCTCAGCGGCGGTCTCATCAGCAAGGGCGAACCGGTCGGCGCTTCCCACCTGGGCCAGGTGGTGGAGATGGTCTGGCAACTGCGCGGGGAGACCGGCTCGCGCCAGGTGGCCGGTGCCAGAACCGCGCTGGCCCACGTGGTGGGCAGTGACGGCCACTGCGCCATCACCATCATGAAAAACTAGCGTTAATCCGTGGTGATTCACGACGCCGGAGGTGAAGACGGTGGATTTCAGCATAACCGAGGCCCAGAAGGAATTCAGACGGGAGGTTGAGGCCTGGCTCGACGCCAACCTGCCAGACCCGGACAGCCTGCCCGCAGAACTCTACGAACTGGACGCGGAGACGGAAAAGCAGGCCCGTAAATTCCGCACCGCGCTGGTGGCGAAACACTGGCTGCGTCCCACCTATCCCAAGGAATACGGCGGCGGGGAGATGAGCTTCGAGGAGCTTGAGGTCTTTGCCGCGGCGATGGCGGGGCGCCCCATACCGGAACTCTACGACGCCTCTTACCTGGCGGGTTCGGCGCTGATGAGCTTCGGCACCGAGGAGCAAAAAGAACGCTGGCTGCCGCTGGTGGGGCGCGGTGAGATCGTGTCCTGGCAGTGCTATACCGAACCCGAGGCGGGTACCGACCTGGCGGGCGTCAAGACCACCGCCATCCCCCAGCCGGACGGCGGCTACCTGATGAACGGCCAGAAAATCTACAGCGGCAACGGGCTGCCGGTGGACTACCTGGTGACGCTGGCCGTCTCGGACCCGGAGGCGGTGCGCCACCGCAACTTGAGCCTCTTCCTGGTCAAGGCTGGCACGCCGGGCATCACCATGGACTTTCTGGATCCCATCTGTATGCACCGCAAGCGGGTGGTCTATTTTGACAACGTCAGCGTACCGGCGGAAAGCCTGCTGGGGCCGCTGCACCAAGGCTGGAACGTGGCCCAGGCATCCCTGGCCGGTGAACGCGGGCGCGCCTACTCGCTGGGGCCCTACCGCTTCCTTGACGAATTTATCGATTACTGCAAGACCACCAAACGTGGTGGTAAGCGGCTGGCGGACGACCCCGCCGCGCGGGACCTGCTGGTGGACCTGATCGTTGAGGCCAGGGCGGGGCGGCTGCTCTACTGGCGCACCTTCTGGAAGGGCGGCCACGGCATTCCCACGCGTTACGAGGGTTTCCAGAACAACCTGGCCTACAAGGAATTCCTGCCCAAAATGGCGCTGGCGATGTTACGTATACTGGGACCGGCGGCGGTGATCACAGACCCGAAGTGGGCGGTGCTCAAGGACCGCGCCGAGTATTTTCAGCGCCTGGCCCTGATGACGCACGGCGGCGGCACTCCGGAAGCGCTCAAGGTATCCTTCGCGCGGGCGATCGGGCTGCCCGGCACGCGGCGGGAGAAGAAATAATGAAACTTGAATTCACCGAGATCCAGAAAATGCTGCAAACCGCGGCGCGCCAATTCCTTGAGGCCGAATGCACCAAGCCGGTGGTGCGGCAGATCAGGCAGACCGAAGCGGGCTATTCCCCGGAACTCTGGCGTAAGATGGCCAAACTGGGCTGGACCGGCATGCCCTTCCCCGAGGCCCAGGGTGGCGCGGGCTTGGGGCTGCTGGACATGGTGGTGCTCTACGGGGAGATGGGCCGGGCTTTATTGCCCAGCCCTCATCTGTCTTCGGTGATGCTCTCCGGCCTGACGCTGCTCGACGCCGGTAACCAGGTACAAATCGATGAATTCATCCCTGGTATCGCCGCGGGTGAGATTTGCTTTACGCTGGCGGTGACGGAGCCGGATTACGGCTGGGAACCGGGTTTCATTAGCACCGCCGCCACCGCGGATGGGGAAGATTTCCTGATACGCGGCACCAAGCTCTTCGTGCCTTACGCCGGGGCTGCGGATTATATCCTCACCGCGGTGCGTACCGGTGACACGGCGTCAGAGGCGAGCATCAGCCTGCTGATGGTGCCGGCGGACGCCCCCGGCCTCACCGTCACGCCACTGCACGGTTCCATCGGGGAGCCGCTGGCGGAGATCACTTACGACGGCGTCCGCGTGCCCGCCTCGAGCCTGGTGGGGGCATTAAACGGTGGCTGGGACCTGCTGCAGGCGACGATACGCCGGGGTAGCGTGCTGCAATGCGCGGAAATGACCGGCGGCATCGAGTACATCCTGGAACTGGCTACCGCTTACGGTAATGACCGC
>CAZPSW010000218.1:0-2840 GCA_964589255.1 uncultured Dehalococcoidales bacterium | reverse complement strand
CGTCAAGCGGGTAAACGACGCATTGGGGGCGCTCCGGCGGCGCCAGGGAGTGGTCCCCGGCGTAAGACGCCAGCACCTCCGGGTCGGTGCACACCCGTTCCGGCGCCAGTACCGCCCTGAGGTCTTCAATGAGGCTCATCTCGGCTCCGGTTTTATTACTTGATCTTGAGCAGCTTCGCGGCGTTCTCACCGAATATCTTGCGCTTGTCGTCCAGGCTCATGCCCAGGCCCTCCAGAATACGGCGTGTGTCCACCGCCGAGGAGAGCGGGTATTCCGCCGCAAAGAGCACCCTCTCGGTGGGGATCCAGGAATCCAGGATCACCTTCATGTGGTGCTCGAAGAGGCCGCCGGGGTAGATGAAGGGACAGGCGCTGGTGGTCATGTAGACGTTGAGGTTCTTAGAGGCCACCACGTACATGTCCTCGAAGTTGCCGCCGCCCAGCGCGTCGACCACGATCTTGATATCCGGGAAATCCACCGCGATGTCGTCAAAGAGCAGCGGGTGGCCGTACTTGGATTTCGAAACGCGGGTGCTCCAGTAAGCGATGAAGGCGATCGGCACGTCGTACTCCACCACCTTCTCGTAGAGCGGGTAGAGCAATTCGTCATTGGGATAGGCAAAGTAGTACTGGGGGTAAAAAATAAGGCCCCTGTAACCCATTTCCATGATGCGTTCGAACTCGTCGATGCTCTGCTCCACAGTGGTGGTACTGAGCTTGTTGGTGCCCTGTGTCGGGTCCAGGGAGCCCAACCCCACCAGGCGGTCCGGATGGCGTTTGATCAGGTCCATGACATCCTTGTTCGGGGCCTGGTAGCCGATGCCGCCGTTGTTCTGGGCACGCACCACCCCGATGTCCACCCCCGAGGCGTCCAATTCCGCGATCAGTTCCGCTTCGGTGAATTTCAGTGACTTGCCGTATTCCATGGGGTAGAACTGCTGCACGCGCACCTTCAGCGTTTCCGGTATCTCCCAGATGCACGCCGGGTGGACGCAAAAATCGATTATCATGATCCAAACTCCTTCACACTTTTAATTCAATGGAGGCCAATGCCCTGATTTATTATAGGGTATTATAGGGCATCACTGGTACTGTACGTCAAAACGGCACCAAATGGAATGTGGTATTCCCTTATTTTGGGGGCGATTTCCCTGAAGCGGCTTTCGCGTCCCGTAAAAGAGGCGCCGCCTCTGATGCTCATCTCCGGGGATTTCACTCTACATTAATTGGCGGGTGGGCGGGAAAATTGTGCCGGCACCGACCATGATTTATACTTTTACAGGAAAGGACCACCATGACCGAAGTTACCCCAAAGCCACCGGCCCGGCGGCTCGCCACCCTGGACCGCTACCTCACAATCTGGATATTCCTGGCCATGGGCCTCGGCGTCAGGACGGGTTTCCTCATCCCCGGCGTCGGTGGTTTCCTGACCCGCTTCCAGGTGGGTACCACCTCGATCCCCATCGCCGTCGGCCTGATCCTGATGATGTACCCCCCGCTGGCCAAGGTGCGCTACGAGGAACTGGACAAGGTCTTCCGCAACTGGCGCATCCTGGGGCTTTCCCTGTTGCAAAACTGGGTCATCGGCCCGGTATTGATGTTCCTGCTGGCCATCATTTTCCTGCACGGCTATCCGGACTACATGGTGGGGCTGATACTGATCGGCCTGGCGCGCTGCATCGCGATGGTGATCGTCTGGAACGAACTGGCCCACGGTGACACCGAATATGCCGCCGGGCTGGTGGCCTTCAACTCCATCTTCCAGATACTCTTCTTCTCCGTCTACGCCTACATCTTCATCAACGTGCTGCCGGGCTGGTTCGGGCTCCACGGCGCCGCGGTCGAGGTCAGCATGCGGGAAATTGCCCGGAGCGTCGGCCTCTACCTCGGCGTTCCCTTCGCCGCCGGCCTGTTGACCCGCTTCACCCTGCTGCGCGCGCGGGGCCGGGGGTGGTACGAACAAAAATTCGTACCGCGCATCAGCCCGGTGACGCTGGCGGCACTGCTCTTCACGATCGTAGTGATGTTCTCCCTGAAGGGCGAATACATCATCCGGCTGCCGCTGGACGCGCTACGCATCGCGCTGCCGCTGCTGCTCTATTTCGTGGTCATGTTCCTGATATCTTTCTACCTGGGCCGGCGCATCGGCGCGGACTACGCCAGGACGGCCACCATCAGTTTCACCGCTGCCTCGAATAATTTCGAACTGGCGATCGCGGTGGCGATCGCGGTCTTCGGCATCAATTCCGCCGTCGCCTTCGCGGTGGTCATCGGGCCGCTGGTGGAGGTGCCGGTGCTGCTTGGCCTGGTCAACGTGGCGCTCTTCTTCCGGCGACGCTATTTCAAGGCCTGACACTGGCCTATTTGGGTTCCACCGGGGACTCGGCTATACTGTGAGTCACTTCCCACAAAGGGCGATAATTCATAGACCAGGTTGAGGAGACAAGATGACGCAGGACACTAACCCCGTAATCGTGATTGCCGCCTACGGCACCGGGGACCCGGGGGCACAGCGGGTCCTGGAGGCGGTTGACACCCAGGCACGACAGCGTTTTCCCGACCACGAGATACGCTGGGCGCTGACCGCGCGGTGGCTGCTGAAACGCCTCCGGGCGGCGGGCCAGACCAACCTCTTCGCCCGTGAGGAACCGTTACAGAACCTCGAGGAACTCTTCGCGGAACTACAGGCGGCGGGCCGCACCGATGTCGCGGTGCAGTGCCTGCTGGTGCACGAAGGCAGCGAGAGCCACCACGTCCTGGACATGCCCCCCGGCAGCCTGCGCGTGAAGTTCGGTCAGCCGTTACTGGAGGACCCGGTGAACATCGACGGGCTGATCCAG
>CAZPSW010000217.1:1768-2863 GCA_964589255.1 uncultured Dehalococcoidales bacterium | reverse complement strand
AACCCGAAGCGTTCAAGGCGGCCATCACCCCGAAGACGCGCGCCCTTTACGCCGAGACGATCGGTAATCCCAAACTCGACGTGCCGGACTTCGAGGCCATCGCCGCCATCGCCCACGAGGCCGGGATACCCTTCGTGCTGGATAACACCATCGGCATCGGGCTCTTAAGGCCGTTCGACCACGGCGTCGACATCATCTGCACCTCCGCCACCAAGTTTATCGGCGGGCACGGTAATTCCATCGGCGGCGTGATCGTCGATTCCGGCAAATTCAACTGGGGCAACGGCAAGTTCCCGGATTTCACCGAGCCCGACCCGAGTTATCACGGCCTGGTCTTCTGGGACGTTTTCGGAGATTTCCCCGGCATGGGCAACGTGGCCTTCATCATCAAGGCCAGGGTGCAGCTGCTCCGGGACCTGGGCCCGGCGCTGAGCCCGTTCAACTCATTCCTTTTCCTCACCGGGCTGGAAACGCTGGCGCTGCGGGTACAGCGGCATTCCGAGAACGCCCTGAAGGTGGCCCAGTTCCTCAAGGGTCACAAATCAGTGGCCTGGGTCAATTACACCGGGCTGCCGGAACACCACAGTTACGCGCTGGCCCAGAAATACCTCGGCACCAGTTTCGGGCCGATCGTCGGTTTCGGCATCAAGGGTGGCCTCGAAGCGGGCAAGAAATTCATCAACTCGGTGGAGCTGCTTTCCCACCTGGCCAACATCGGGGACTCCAAAAGCCTGGTGATCCACCCCGCCTCGACGACGCACCAGCAACTGACGCCCGAAGAACAGGCAGAGACCGGGGTCACCGCGGACTACGTTCGCATCTCCGTCGGCCTGGAAGATATCGCCGATATTACGGCGGATATTGATCAGGCGTTGCGTAAAGCCACGGCCTGACGTTAAAATGATGTCGTAAACCTTTCGGAATAACAGGCGGTGGGGCACCGTGACCACGGAAAAATCTGAAGGTATCGGCATCGTCCGGACAGAGTACTTCACATTCGGCGAGCCGCCTCACCCGCTGGTATTGACCAGCGGGGAGCGGCTGGGTCCGGTGACGCTGGCCTACGAGGTCTACGGCACCCTCAACGCGGACAAA
>CAZPSW010000217.1:0-1758 GCA_964589255.1 uncultured Dehalococcoidales bacterium | reverse complement strand
AACGCCGCGCTGATACTGCACGCGCTCTCCGGAGACGCCCACGCCGCGGGGCGCCACGAGGGCGAGGACGACCCCGGTTGGTGGCACAATATGATCGGGCCCGGCATGGGCTTCGACACCGATAAATACTGCGTCATCTGCTCCAATGTCGTCGGTGGCTGCATGGGCTCCACCGGCCCCCCGTCCACCAACCCGGAGACGGGGCGCCCTTACGGGCTGGACTTCCCGGTGGTGACGGTGCCGGATATGGTGAACGCGCAGCGGCGCCTGGTGGAACACCTGGGCATTGAGCAGTTACTGACCGTGGCCGGCGGCTCCATGGGGGGCATGCAGGTGCTGGAATGGATGGTCTCCCACCGGGACATGCTGCGCAGCGCCATTCCCGTCGCCACCGCGCTCTCCCATTCCCCGCAGCAGATCGCCTTCCACGAAGCGGGCCGCCAGGCGATCATGGCGGACGCCAACTGGAACCGCGGGGATTATTACCAGGGCCCGCTGCCGGACAGTGGACTGGCGGTGGCGCGCATGATCGGGCACATCACCTATATGTCCGATAAGTCGATGGCGCAGAAGTTCGGGCGGCGCGCCCGTGAAACGCGTGACCTGGACAAGTTCATGCCGGCCTTCGAGGTGGAGGGCTATTTACAGCACCAGAGTGACCGTTTCGTGCGGCGCTTTGACGCCAATTCATACCTCTACGTGACCAAGGCGATCGACAACTTCGACGCCCTCCACGGCCAGGAACTGGGTCAGATCTTCCGTGGCCTGACCGCCCGCGTGATGGTGATCGCCTTCAAGTCTGACTGGCTCTACCCCGCCTACCAGTCAGAAGAGATTGTGCGCGCCGCCAAGATGGCCGGCATCGACGTTTCTTACTGCGAGATCGACTCCGCCTACGGGCACGACGCCTTCCTCCTCGAGGTAGCGGAAGAAACACACTTGATACGGGATTTCCTGGCCACCGTCTGCGGTGACAATGCGGTGGGCGCCGGTGACTGACGTACGGTTGGACCACCAGATCATCCGCACCATGGTGCCCCCCGGCGCCAGGGTGCTGGACCTGGGCTGCGGCGACGGCGAATTATTGGCCTCGCTAGTGCGGGGAAAACAGGCCCGCGCGCAGGGGGTGGAGATTGACGCCCAGGCGATTTACAAGTGCGTCGCGCGGGGCATCAGCGTGATCCACGGTGACATTGATTCCGCGCTCGGTGACTACGCCGACGGCACCTTTGATTGCGTCATCCTGAACCAGAGCTTCCAGGAAGTCAGGAAACCGGACAACGTGCTCATGGAATCCCTGCGGGTGGGCCGGGACGTGGTCGTCGGTTTTCCCAATTTCGCGCAGCTTTCGGCGCGTTTTCAGATCGCTTTCCGGGGCAAAAGTCCGGTCACGCGGTCACTGCCGTTCACCTGGTACAACACCCCAAACCTGCATTTCCTGAGCATCAAGGATTTCGCGGAATACTGCCGCCTCCGGGGCATCAGGGTGAAGCAGGTGGCCTACCTCGGCAAACGGGGCCGCGTCAGGTTCTTCCCCGACGTCATGGCCTCGAACGGCATCTTCCTCATCACCCGGCAGGACCAGGCGGAGGGCTGAAGTGAAGGACGGGGGCTACCTGGAACTCAAGGCGGAGCTGCTCACTGAAGGGGTGCAGGCCGATGCCGCGGCGCTGGAAGGGGTCGGCACCCGTTACAAGGAACAGAACCACGGCCTCTTCGGCTGGGACTTCGAGAACCATGTCGAGATGACACTGCCGG
>CAZPSW010000216.1:0-2863 GCA_964589255.1 uncultured Dehalococcoidales bacterium | reverse complement strand
GCGTTGTGCTCCCCAATCCGTGGCGCCCGCCGGTACGGCCCGAGGGAAATGTCCGCGCTGCCGACGGCGAAAGCGCCGGGATACGTGATGCTTTCACCCAGCGCCCCGTCCGCCAGCTTCACCCAGAACTTTCGGGCCGCCAGTTGCGGGCTGGCCATCACCTCCGAAACATCGTGTACCGGGTAGAGCTGGATGCGCCGCTCGCGCGCGCCGTCATAGAGCTGCGCCTTGGTCTGAGTGAGGAAAAACCGAGCCATCGCCGTTTCAATGCGCGCCAGTTGCCCGTCGTCGACGGTGGCCAGGTCAAGCCCCGCCCAGTCAACGTCCCTGACCGTGGCGGTGTCCATCCCGGTATCGTTCATCCAACGCACCAGGGCGCGGTTAGTGGCGGCACCGGCCAAGCCGCCCCAGATGGCATAACTGACGTAGCCGTCAAGACAGGGCCATTGCTGGCGCAGTTGTTTCCCGCCCCCACGCACGCCGACGCGGTAGGCCCCGCGCCGTCTGAGCAGCGTGCCGTCCAGGTCCCAGTAAGGCACCGCGCTGATGGTAGTGGTCACCAGGCTGGCCTGAATGGAGACATCGACGTGCTGTCCCAGCCCGATGCGCCGCCGTTCGTGATCCGCGATGAGGCTGGCTACCGCCCCCTCCGCGGAGGCATGCAGTGCCGCCTGATCGAGGCTGATACGCACCGGTGGGCGGTCCGCGTCCCCGGTGAGGAACATGAAGCCGCCCGCCGCCATGCTGACCAGGTCCCCGCCCCGCCAGTCCCGGTGCGGGCCGTTCTGTCCGAAGGGGGTGATCGAGGTCATCACCAGGCGGGGGTTATCACGGCTCAGGGCGTCATAACCCAGCCCCAGCTGATCCAGATATCCGGGCCGGAAACTCTCGATTACGAAATCAGCCTGCCGCGCCAGCCCCCGGAATATCTGCCGTCCCGACTCTCTCTTTATGTCAAGTACGACGCCCCGTTTCCCCAGATTATGTGCCAGCCAGGGCAGGCTTTTATCTGGGTGTGGATCGTCGTCATAGAAAGGGCCGGTGTAACGGCCCGGATCGCCGCCGGGCGGCTCAATCTTGACCACGTCCGCGCCTAGGTCCGCCAGTATCTTGGCGCAGAGCCAGCCGTCCGGGCCGGTCAGGTCCAGTACGCGGTAAGGCAGCAGCAGAAAATCAGGTGTCATCGGCGAAATGTGCCCAGCGGCGGCCCGTCAGGACTTGTCCTTGAAGGCCTGCAATGAATCCGTGGTCTCGCCGGTGGTGGCCGCCAAGAGCCGCGCGTAGGCGATGTATTCCATAGATTCGGTGAAGCTCTGCCCCAGGCTCTTGTAGATGGCGCGCTTGGTGAATTTGACCGTCGTTGGCGGTACTTTGGCGATGCGCTCCGCGATCTCCATGGCGGCGTCCGGCAGTTCCGCTTCCGGTACCACTTTGGAGACCAGGTTCAGGCGCAGCGCCTCGGCGGCATCGATTTCATCGGCGTTGAAGATGTGGTAGATGGCGGGCCCCAGCCCGATGATGCGCGGCAGAAACCAGGTGTTGCAGCTGGGTATCAGGGCGCGCCGGAAGTAGACGTGCACGAAACGCGCCGTTTCCGCCGCAATGCGAATGTCCGAGGCCAGCGCCAGTCCGTATCCCGCCCCGCAGCAGACACCGTTGACGGCGGCGATGACGGGTTTCTCCACCCGGTCCACCAGGTGCCGCGTCAGCGCGCCAGCGGGCAGCGGCGTGGGTAGCGGCACCTCGGAAGAGGGCGCCGGTTTGGTGAAAACTTTGATGATACGGTCCACCTCTTCACCACTGCAAAAGCCACGCCCCATACCGGTTATCACCAGCACCCGTGTCTCGTCATCCGCCTGGCAGATATCAAAGGCGGTTTTCAATTCAGCCATCATGGTGTCGTCGATGGCATTGAGTTTCTCCGGGCGGTTCAGCGTCAGCCGGGTGACGCGCCCGATGTTCCCGTAAATGATGGTCTTAAATTCCTGGCTCATGGCACCCCTCCACGTACCCACATTATATGCGCCGCGCGCGCCGTGGTCAAAGCACGCATGGCCCGTCTTGAGCTTAGTTCAAGGGTGGGAGCTGGGCAGTGACCGCCGTCACTGTCCCCCCCCCCCCCCCGGCCTGGCCTGGGGTGATATAATACCTGTATAATGGTTGAACCAAATACATTTTAGATGCAGGAGATGTACATGCCGTACCCTTGGAAAAGCTTTCGTGACTGGCTCGCCGCCGAAGAAGCACGCGGCGAGGTGATGCGCATAGAGGACCCGATCAAGGCCGGGGACCCGGACAGCGTCGTCGACATCATGCCGCCCTACCTCAAGGAGGAATACCTCCGGGTGAGCAACATCGAGACGGTGGACGCGCAGCAATATGAAACGGAACTGCGTGGCCTGGTGGCCTATTTGCACCGGCAGGACCTGAGCCCCATCGGGGTGGTGGAAAAGCCGGTCAACAACATGCCCGAGGTGCCGCTGGTGGTCAACCCCTGGGCCACACGCGCTCGCGTCATGCGCTCCTTCGGCTGTAAAGACAAGGAAGAAGTCTGCCGCAAGTTCGCGGCACTGCGCACCAACCTGATACCACCGGAAGTGGTATCCGCAGATAACGCGCCGGTGAAGGAGGTCATCATCCGGGAGCCGGACATTAACACCTACCGGGACATCCCCCGCTGCTGGGTGGAGTTCGAGGCGATGCCCTGGTCCGTCACCGGCGGCGGCGAGTTCGTGGTCTATGACCCTGACTCGAAGACCCACAACCTGGGCGAATGGAAGGCCGGTTTCCTGGAATGGGAGGAGGGCGACTCCTCGCGCCCGCTGCCGGAGGACCTGCGCAAAAACCACATGGTCGTCTGCCT
>CAZPSW010000215.1:0-2873 GCA_964589255.1 uncultured Dehalococcoidales bacterium | reverse complement strand
GACGACCCCCAGAAATCACTCTACGCCTCAATGTGCAACTGCTTCGCCACCGACGTCGGCGTCAAGGTCACCAATGACGCGATGCAGGTGCTCGGCGGCTACGGCTACATGAAGGACTACCCGCTGGAACAGAAGATGCGGGACGCGCGGCTCCTGCAGATCGTGGAGGGCACCAACCAGATCCAGCGCGTCATCGTGGCACGGGCCTTGCTGACGCGTATCGTCACCTGAAAACAAATCCGTCACGGATTCATATAATCAAATTAGGAGGCATGCCAAAGTGATAACCTCAGCAGAATTTGTGGATCGAATGCGTTCGCTGAAACCGAACTGCTACATGCACGGGGAACTCCTGCAGCGGGACGACCCGCGTATGATGATCTCCATGAAAGACATCCTAATGACCTATGACCTGGTCGACGACCCGGAATTTAAGGACCTGCTGGTGACCAAGTCACACCTCACCGGCAACACCATCAACCGCTTCACCAACGTCCATCAGTCCATTGACGACCTTTTGAAGAAGCAGCTGATGACGCGCGTCCTCTCCCGCCGCAGCGGCACCTGCATCCAGCGCTGCATGGGCATCGACATGATCAACGCGCTCTCCATCATCACCAAAGAGGCGGACGACAAGAACGGCGGCAAGACCGAATATAGTGACCGCTTCAACGCCTTCCTCAAGGATTTCCAGGACCGGGACCTGATCGGTGCCGCGGCCCAGACCGACGTCAAGGGTGACCGCCTGCTGCGGCCCCACGAACAGCCGGATCCGGACATGTACATGCGCGTGGTGGAACGCAACGCCAAGGGCGTGGTGGTGCGTGGCTGCAAGGTGCACACCACCGTCGGCCCGTATTGCGACGAACTGATCGTGACGCCCTGCCGCAGCCTGACCAAGGACGAGGGAGACTGGTCCATCTGTTTCTCCATCCCCGCCGACACCGAAGGCGTGCACATGCTGATCGAGGCGGCCAACCCGACGCCGCGGGTGGCCCTGCCCGCCGAAGTGGAAAAACACGGTATCGCGCATTCAGTGACCATTTTCGACGACGTGTTGGTGCCCTGGGACCGCGTCTTCCTTGACGAGGACCCGCAACTCGGCGGCCGGGCGGCACTGCTCTTCGCGCTCTACCACCGCCACAGCTACACCGGCTGCAAACCGGCCTACACCGACCTGCTGATGGGCACCACCGCGCTGATCGCCGAGGTCTCCGGCATCGAGCGCCAGCAGCACTACCGTCACAAGATCGCCGAGATGATCTCGGTGGCGGAGCTCGTCTTCGCTTCCGGCATCGCCGCGGCGCATACTTCAACCACCGCCAGCTCCGGCACCCAGGTCCCGGACACCGTTTTCTGCAACGTCGGGCGCAAGCACGCCGGGGTCAACATCTACCACGAGTACGACATCCTCTGCGACATCTGCGGCGGCCAGCCCCAGACGATGCCCTACGAGGAAGAATACGCCGACCCGCGCTGGCGTCCCTACCTCGACAAGTACTTCGCGCGCAAGGCGGACGTGCCGCCGGAAACGGTCCACCGCGCCTTCCGCTTGGCCCAGGACCTAATCGCCGGGCCGCTGACATCGAACATGCAGATCGCCGGCGTCCACGGCGGCGGCTCCCCGATCATGGAAGACATCGCCATCTGGGGCTCCTACCCGCTGGAGGAAAAGAAGAACATCGCGCGGCACCTGGCTGGCATTCCGCAAAAGGAAATCATCAAGAAATAGGGCTGGGCGCCAGCCCGGATGGAACTGGAGCGGGGCCGGGTGCGAACCCGGCTCCGCTTGCCGTCTCTGGAGGTTGCTATGAAGCAGGCCATGACGGGCAAGGTGGTGATCGTGACCGGGGCCAGCCGCGGCATCGGTGAGGCGGCGGCACTGGCCTTCGCTGCCGCCGGGGCGGACCTGGCGCTGGTGGCACGCAAACCGGAGCCACTGGAGGCGGTGGCGGTCAAGATACGGGCGCTGGGCGTGCGCGCCATCACCGTATCCGCCCACGTGGGCCGCATGGAGAACATCGACCCCATCGTGACCAGCGTCCTCGAGGAGTTCGGCAAGATCGACGTGCTGGTGAACAACGCCGGCGCCAACCCCACCATGGACGCCGCCATCGACGTTGACGAACGCGCCTGGGACGCCATCATGAACCTGAACCTGAAGGGGTTATTCTTCCTCAGTCAGCGGGTGGCCCGGGTGATGCGGGGTAGCGGCGGCGGGCACATCATCAACATCACCTCGGCGGGCGGCATCCGGCCGCACATCCTGCCGGCCTATTCCATCAGCAAGGGGGCGGTCATCATGGCCACCAAGGTCATGGCGCAGGAGTGGGCGCAGTACGGCATTAACGTCAACGCGGTGGCGCCGGGGCTGACGCAGACGAAATTCTCCGAGGCGTTATGGGACAATAAGGACCGGCGGAAATACCTGCTGGGGCGGGTGCCGATGAACCGCTTCGCGCAGCCTGACGAGATTGCCGGGGCGATGCTGTTTCTAGCCTCCGACGCGGCGTCCTTCATCACCGGGGCGATATTACCGGTGGACGGGGGGGAGATTATTTAGGGGGTTATTCGGGCTGAAATTCTATATACCAGACATGCACTAAGTTTGATTAAGACGCTTCATCACGATATGGGGGAGGACACGGGACCTTCCCGATATACCGGCGAAGAGTTTTCGCGAAGTTTATAGTGAGCGAAATGAATGAAACGAACAATGGAAAATCAACCCTCTCGTTTAAGGTAGGGTTTCACCTGTGAGATCGTTATATCAGGGGGGTTTCCCCACCCGCCCTGCCCTTAGAGGTGGCGCCGTTATGTAAAGTGGCGTTAACAGGGGTTCAAAGGGCGCCATCCCAGATCAATCACTCGCC
>CAZPSW010000214.1:0-2882 GCA_964589255.1 uncultured Dehalococcoidales bacterium | reverse complement strand
ATGGTCAGCATTGACGGGGATACCAGCACCAATGACAGCGTAATCATGCTGGGGGGTGGGGCATCGGGCATCACCGTCAGCGCGGGCACCCCCCTGGCCGATACGTTTCAGGCGGCCCTGGAAGCGCTCTGCATCCGGCTGGCGCAGGCGGTGGTGCGGGACGGTGAGGGGGCCAACCGCATCTTCGAGGTCGCCGTTCGCGGTGCCGCCAGTGTCGCTGACGCCAGGTGCGCGGCGCGTACCGCGGTCAGTTCGCCGCTGGTGAAGACGGCGGTCACCGGCGCGGACCCGAAGTGGGGGCGCCTGCTGGCGGCCCTCGGGCGCAGCGGTGCCGCGGTAGTCGCGGAAAAGCTCTATATCAGCATCGGCGACACGGTCGTGCTCAAGGCGGGCGTGGTACAGCCATTTGACGCCGCGGTGGCCTCCCGCTACATGTTGCAGGACGGTGCCCGGTTCCTGATTAATTTGAATTTGGGCGAGGCCGCGGCCACCGCCTGGGGTTGTGACCTGACGGCAGAGTACGTCAGCATCAACAGTGAGTACACCACCTAGCGAGGTGATGGGACGCATGAAAGATATCACCGTGATAAAGATCGGCGGCACCGCCATCTCAGGCCAGGACACCACCCCGGCGGATATCGCGGAGGTGCAGCGCCGGGGGCTGCCCCTGGTGGTGGTGCACGGCGGCGCCAACCGCCTCAACGAATGGTTGCAGCGTCAGGGGACGCCCACCAAATTTGTGCGCGGGGAGCGCGTTACCGACGCGGCCACGCTGGAGATGGTGGCGGCGGTGCTCGGTGGCCTGGTGAATAAGGAGATCACGGCCCGGATCAACGCCCTGGGCGGGCGTGCGGTGGGCATTACCGGCGTCGATGGGGCGCTGCTTCAGGCGGTACCGCGGGAGGCCGAAATGGGCTTCGTCGGTGAGATCGAAAAGGTGGATACAACCGTGCTCACGGTGCTGCTGGCAGCGGGGCTGGTGCCGGTGGTGGGTAACCTGGGGCAGCGCCTGTCCGGGGGGCCACCGCACATGCTCAACATCAACGGGGATATCATCGCCGGGGAGATCGCGGCGGCGCTGGGAGTAAAAAAGCTGGTTTTCATGACTGACGTGGCCGGGGTGCGGGACGCCGCCGGGACGCCGGTATCACGCCTGACACCGCACCAGGCCAATGAACTGGTCAGTGCCGGGCAGGCCGTCGGCGGCATGATTCCGAAGCTCCGCGCCTGCCTGCGTGCGGTGGCCGGCGGGGCAGAGGCGCGCATCATCGACGGCACCGTCTCCCACGCGCTATTACGGGAGATCGATGGAAAATACCCCGGCACCACCATCACGGCGGTGACGGACGGGGAGTGAGCCTTGGACGAAACGCAGGAACTGGAAGCGAAATACTTTATGCGCACCTTCGCGCGCGTGCCGGTGACCTTCGTGCGGGGGTTGGGCACTCGCCTCTGGGACGCGGAGGGTAAGGAATACCTAGACTTTGTTAGCGGCTGGGCGGTGGACTCCCTGGGGCATTGCCACCCGGCGGTAGTGGCCGCCGTCACGGAGCAGGTCGGCACCCTGATCCAGGTCTCCAATTCTTATTACACGGTGCCCCAGGTGAAGCTGGCGGAACTGCTGGTGGCACACAGCGCGCTGGACCGCGTCTTTTTCTGCAACTCCGGTGCGGAGGCCAACGAAGGCGCCGCCAAGCTGGCGCGCCGTTACGGGGAACGCCACCTGAAGGGCGCTTTTGAGATCGTGACCACGCTGGGGTCTTTCCACGGACGCACCCTGATGATGGTGGCCGCCACCGGCCAGCAACACCACCAGCAACCATATGCGCCGTTACCCAACGGTTTCGTTAACGTGGCCTTTAATGACGTTGACGCCATCCGCGCCGCCACCACGGAACGCACCTGCGCCGTGATGCTGGAACCGATCCAGGGCGAGGGCGGCGTCAACGTACCTGACGCGGGCTACCTACGGGCGGTGCGGGAGTGGTGTGACGCGCGCGGTATCCTGCTCGTCCTCGACGAGATTCAGACCGGCTTTGGCCGTTGCGGCAGCCTCTTCGCCTACGAGCAGTTCGGCGTCACGCCGGACATCATGACGCTAGCCAAGGGCATCGCCAGCGGGCTGCCCATCGGCGCCTTCATGGCCACCGAAAGGGTCTCTGTTTTTCAACCCGGGGAGCATGGCTCCACCTTCGGCGGCAACCCCGTCACCTGCGCCGCCGCGCTGGCCACGGTGAGTTATATCCTAGAGCATGACGTGGTGCGCCACGCCTCGGAGATGGGTGATTACCTGGTGCAGGGTCTGGCCAAGCTCCAGGCGGAATTCCCGGTGGTGGTCGAGGTGCGTGGCCGCGGGCTGCTGCTGGCGGTGGCATTCAACGCCGAGATTGGCCAGGCGGTGCTCGACGGCTGCCTGGCGCGGGGCCTCCTGGTGAACCGGGTGAGCCCGAATGCGATCCGTCTGATGCCGCCCCTGACCGTCACCCGCGAAGAGATCGATGAGGCCCTCACCACCCTGGAGGCGGTGCTGACGGTGACCGCGCCATGATCCGGCGGCGCGCCTTCGCCGGGCTGGGGCGTGGCGGTGCGGTCGCAATTTGCGTGCTCATCGGCGGCCTGGTCTTCTTTGCCCTGGTGGCGCAGGTGCGCCCGGTGGGCGCCGTCTACGGCGTCAGCCTGGAGACGCTGCAACCGCGGGGCCTGACGCCGCTGGCCGCGGAGGCGTTGCCGGCAGAGGTAGCCGCCGCGGCGCAACAGGTGGCACGGGAGATATACCGCGGCGATGGTGGGGCAAGGAGACGTAACTCCGGTGGCCTCACAGCGCTACAGCGTACACAAGCAAGAAATACCGCGCCGAGGCCGGGGCACGGAGACGTAACTCC